>NZ_RZRW01001240.1:0-769 GCF_003998745.1 Mesorhizobium sp. M7A.F.Ca.US.014.04.1.1
CTCTCGGCGCCACGGCCGGATAGGCTGCGATGCATGCGCTTGATGATGTCGCCACGCTCGCCGAGCGCATGCAACGTCGTCTCAGCCTCCTCCGCAATGGTCCACTGGCCAGGACGGATCTCGCTGGCGAGGCCAAGCCCTTCCAACTTGCGCAGCCGCCCGATCTTAAGCGTGAGGAACTCGTCGGGCTCGTGGCTGCGGAGCGGCGCGAGATCGATGATACCAAGGCGATCGGCATCGCGAACAAGCTGGCGATCGAGCTGTGTCCACCGCTCGGTGTCGATCTGCCGTTCGACTGTTCGGCGGATGTCATTGTCGGTCCGAGGCCCCAGCGTCTGGGTGAGAATGTCGCTTGCTCGGTCGCGCATGCCCTGGCGGATGTAGTCGCGTGAGATGACGAGGTTCTCGCCATCATCGGCCACGCCGCGCACCAGAATGTGGACGTGAGGGTGTTCGGTGTTCCAGTGATCGATCCCGATCCAGTCGAGGTTGGTGCCGAGGTCGCGCTCCATATCGACCATGAGGCCGCGAGCAAAACTCTTGAGGTCACCCAACTCTTGGGCATCATCAGGAGAGACGATGAAACGGAAATGGTGCCGATCATCCTTGCAGCGTTCTGAGAAGGCATCATGATCAGCCCCGTCCTCGTCCGGCCCGAACATTTTTGCTTTTTCGCCATCGCGGGCCACACCCTCGCGACCAAGATATTTGAGATGGGCGGCCAGCGGCGTCGATCCCCTGAACTGCCGGACAACGCGTGCCTTTACGA
>NZ_RZRW01001241.1:0-764 GCF_003998745.1 Mesorhizobium sp. M7A.F.Ca.US.014.04.1.1
GAACACGCTTCCTCGCAGGGCTGTACCGTCTCTGGAAGCGATACCGTACCGAGCCGCTCCGCACGACCCGCAAGGATGCCGAGCCCACAATCGCTTCGGCGACCGCTTTGCTCAAAGCCGTCGCCCCACGGTTACCATCCGCGTCATCCGTGTTCGGACGGACTCTCACTTCTATCCGTCTGAAGCGTGATCAGGAGAGTTTAGCTTGCGCATTCGCGTAACAAAGTTGTGATTTTCGCATCAAGTCTGCGGGCGACAGCAAGAGCCTCCAAACTACCATAGGAGAGCAGATAACTCTCCATTTTGTCATAGGAGACATGCACGCCATCGGGGCGTTCATCAACAAGGACTGTGACTGGAGCGTAAGATCCAGCATCGGGAACGTGTTTGACCATTTCTTTCATGATGAGTGGATTGCCCACCAGGAACCGCATGCTCTTGGGAGTCTCGGTTCCAGTTTCGCGGCGCAGAATGGCGCCCAAGTCGAATTCCGCGAAGAGCATGAGACCTGTGCGGCCCAGGCCACTTTGCACAACGCGCTCCAAATCCGAGAAGGAATTTGCAGCCCTCGTCGCCTTGAAAAATTCGACAATATCAGGTTGCCCGACCGCTGACTTGAGCGCGGCCACAACGGCGTCGAATGGTTTGGAACACGTCAGGCTGAAACGCTCAACCTCGACCTTTGCGATTGTCATTTCATTCTCCGCAACAGCTCTCAAGAATAAAAGTGCGCCCGATCGCGCCGGATTATGCCACCGCCGATT
>NZ_RZRW01001242.1:0-760 GCF_003998745.1 Mesorhizobium sp. M7A.F.Ca.US.014.04.1.1
GCCTGGATGCGCTCGACGCTGCGCGCCATTGCGGACACCACATCGGACGCGGTCAATGGATAGCTTCGCTCGCCAGAACGCGTCCGAAAGGGCGGCTGTCTTCGGCGAGTCCGGCGCCTTGCGTGGCGTCGCCAGCATCATCATTGAGAAGGACTTCTGGGTTTGCTGGACCTTAAAGCGACTCTTTGAACTTCAGAAGGGCGATGCGCCCACTCTGGTATTCAAAGGCGGCACCTCTCTCTCCAAGGCCTATGGTGCAATTCGACGCTTTTCGGAAGACATTGACCTCTCCTTCGACCGCGCCGATCTGGGCTATGATGGCGATCGTAATCCAGAGCGGGAAGGGATCAGCAAGAAGCAGTCCGCCAAGCTCATCGACGCGCTCATGGCCGATGTCGAAAAGCACATCGCCAACAAGATGCTTCCTGCCCTTCGAGAGTCGATCGCCGTCCAACTTGTCGAGCCGGTCAAGGGCAACTGGTCGCTCGAGATCGACGCCAACGATCCCCAGACCCTGAACTTTCACTATCCGGCCGCCCTGACCGGTCAGGACTATCAAGGCGTCACCTACATCACCCCGCGCGTCAAACTAGAGTTCGGTGCGCGCGGCGATCCTTGGCCGACCGAGCAGAAGACCATCCGGCCCTATTCAGCTGACGATTTCCCCGCGTTCTTCGAGAATCCGGATTGCACCGTCACAGTGCTGGCGGCGCGCAGAACGTTCTGGGAGAAGGTCACTGCGCTTCACTCCGAAGCGCAC
>NZ_RZRW01001243.1:0-759 GCF_003998745.1 Mesorhizobium sp. M7A.F.Ca.US.014.04.1.1
CGGCCAGCGCCTATGCCGCAAACATCCACGTCGCCGGCCGCACCGTCGACAGCCACATCCGCAACATCCGCGCCAAACTGGCAGCCGTGGGTTGCCCAAATGTCATCGAGACGGTGCATGGCGTCGGCTTCCGGCTTGGCCGATGCGGCTGACGGCCTCCAGCAAATGGATCGGCCGCAAATGGCGGCCACGGCTTGCCACGGTCGTCGTCGCCATCCTGATCATGGTGATGGCCTTGCCACTGGTCGGCCTGTTCTTCTTCCGCCTCTACGAGAACCAGCTGATCCGCCAGACCGAGGCGGAGCTGATCGCGCAAGGCGCTGCCATCGCCGCCATCTATGCGCGGGATGTACGTGACGCCGGCATCCCACCGGAAAAGCTCGGTGCGCCGATGCCGGAGCCAAGTGGGGATTCAAGCCGCAGCGTCAATCCGGACCCGCTCTACAGGCCAATCGAACCGCAGCTCGATCTTGCCTCGGATTATGTCCTGCCGACCCGGCCGGCGGCGATGCCGGTGATCGTCGATCCCGCCTTCGCGGTGATCGGCGCGCGCCTGTCCGGCATCCTCGACGCCACCCAGAAAACCACGTTGGCCGGCTTCCGGCTGCTCGACCCCCGGGGCGTCGTCATTGCCGGGCGCGGCGAGGTCGGCCAGTCGCTCAGTGCGGTCGAAGAGGTGCGCACAGCACTTGCCGGCCACTATGCCAGCGCGCTCAGGCTGCGCATTCCCGACCAGCCGACGCCACCGCTCTATTCGGT
>NZ_RZRW01001244.1:0-758 GCF_003998745.1 Mesorhizobium sp. M7A.F.Ca.US.014.04.1.1
GTCGCGCTCTATTCCGGCCTGCGCGCGGGCGCCAGATGGCCGGCCGACCCCGAAAAGATCAGGCTGTGGTACGAGCCGCATCTGGAACGCATCCACGAGGACGCGACGACGCGCCGGGCCGACCTGTTGCAACTTGAGCAGATCGGCTCGGGCTATGCCTCGCGCGAGCGCTTCCTGACCGAACTGACGCTCGATCCGCCGGACGCCACCAGCGACCAGGCTGGGCCGCCGCATCGCGACGAGGATTATCTGATCCTGTCGACCATCCACTCGGCCAAGGGCCAGGAGTGGAAAAATGTCTTCGTGCTCAACACCGTCGATGGCTGCATCCCGGCCGATCTCGGCGTCGGCACCAAGGAGGACATCGAGGAGGAGCGCCGGCTGCTCTATGTCGCGATGACACGGGCCAAGGACAATCTCAACCTGGTCATGCCGCAGCGTTTCTTTCCACATGGCCAGGCGGCGCGCGGCGACCGCCATCTCTATGCCTCGCGCACCCGTTTCATCCCGGCCTCGATCCTCGCCGCGTTCGAACAGATGTCGTGGCCAAGCGCGCTGGCCGCGCAGGGCAGGGCGGCCCGGCCGGAGGTGCGCGTCGACATTGGCGCCCGTATGCGCGGCATGTGGAAATAGCCGAGGCCATGCCGCAGCCGCCGATCAGGATCGCCATCGCCGGCGCGCTCGGCCGCATGGGCCGCCAGATGACGGACGCCGTGCGCGTCGATCCACGGCTGGCGCGCGCTGCGCGGGTCCATCGG
>NZ_RZRW01001245.1:0-756 GCF_003998745.1 Mesorhizobium sp. M7A.F.Ca.US.014.04.1.1
ACCGTATCCACTATTTGCTCATGCACGCAGCGCCAGCCAACCTGATCGACGGTGTCGATGGACTCGATCTCCCTCCCGCCCAACGCGTTCAGCTAGATCTAGGCGGCATCTTGCAGCGCCCTTTCATTTACGCTGGTGCCTCCAAGCTGCGTCAACGCCTCGTCCGTTGCCTTCTCTTCGTCGAGCGTCTGCTGCAGCAGCGGAACCGCGTCATTCAAGCCGAGCAGCCTTGCCCAGGTTACCAATGTCCCATAACGGGCGATCTCATAATGCTCGACGGCCTGGGCAGCGGCAACAAGCCCGGCGTCGAGGGCCGGCGCCGCCTGGAACTCCTCCAGTATCTCCCCGCCCTCCTCAATGATGCCGTCGATCGCGGGACAGGTCTTGCCCTGCGCGCGCTTGCCGAAAATCTCGAACACCTGCTGCAGCCGCTCAACCTGACCCTCAGTCTCGTCGCGGTGCTTCTCGAACGCGGCGGTCAACTCTTGCGATTCGGCACCCCTGGCCATTTTCTTGAGGGCACTTAAGATCTTACGCTCCGCGTAGTATATGTCCTTCAAGGCTTCGTAAAATAGATCTTCCCAGGCCCTTTGTGCTGCTCTGGGCGCTTTTCTTCGTCGCCATCTCCATGTCCCACTTCGAGTTCAATGCTTCGCGGCATATGCAGCTCTAACAACCAAGGCCATCGGTTGTTCCTCGCCCTCAAAGACATGGTGGGAACACGAGCAAGGACCGTGATCTCGCTCCGTTCTGGTC
>NZ_RZRW01001246.1:0-753 GCF_003998745.1 Mesorhizobium sp. M7A.F.Ca.US.014.04.1.1
TCCACGAGCATGGCCGGTTTCCTTTCTGCGAAGTGGGGGCTGGTTCCCGGCTGGGCGCGCCATTCCAGACCGGGAACCCGTTGCCCAAACGCTCAACGTCGCCAGGGTGCGCGAACTCGAAGCGCCGCACCATGTCCGGGATGGTCGATTTTACAAAAACGCGTCCACACATTCAGGTCGTCTCATTGACAAGGATCGAGGCCCGCCCAAGATGGGAACGGAGTGAGAACGTATCAAGGTTGTGGTGATGCCGAAGAAGCCAAAGGACGTAATGCTGCCAGCGGTCTCGGGCGTCACAATCGAAATCGATGACCGCGATAATCCCGAGGTCTGCCTTGTCGGGCTATTGACTGCCGAGGGGAAGCGATCCTTCACCCTGAGCGAAAACGGCGCTCGGATGATGGTCAAGGCGTTGCACTCATTTCTCGATCTCCTCGACGGATCTACGTCCGAGACAAAGCCCAAAGGCCCCGCCAACTGAGAATCAGATATGGTCAATCCGCCCAAGCGACAGGACGATTATCAGGACCGAGCCATCGACTGCCAGGAGGCCATGGAGCCAGGCTTTCAGGTGATTGTCGATTGCATGCTGGAGGCGGGATGGACGCGAGGCGAGACATTGCGGGCGCTGAAACGGCTCATAGCGGCCGACAATATGGCTCAGAAAGAGAACGCCAGGCTGGAAACGCAACTCGCAATTGCGCGGGCCATGTTGCGCGCTGGAAAGCCGATTTAAGGTCTGTTGACCTGTTG
>NZ_RZRW01001247.1:0-751 GCF_003998745.1 Mesorhizobium sp. M7A.F.Ca.US.014.04.1.1
GCTTTGCCGTCCTTGCTCGCCGTTCCACGCCAGATGCCCTTGTCATCCTTCGTCAGGGCGGAGACGTCCGAGTAGCCCGCCTTCTCGATGGCGTTCTTGGCCTGGTCCTCGGTGAAGCTGTTGGCGCCAGGCACCGGTGCCACAGAATTTGTGGCGTCCGCATCGGACGCGGCTGGCGCGGAACTGTCGGGGGCAGGAGCGGCAGCCGCGACCTTGCCAACCATCTCCTGATGCATCTTGAGTGTCGGCAACGTCTCGCTTGCAAACGACTTGAGAGCGGAATTGTCGCCTTCCTTGGCGTAGCTTTCAAACATGCTTACAGCATCGGCATGCGCCGTCTTCTGCATGTCGGCATAGGTTGCATCGACTGGCGCCGCAGCTGACTGCAACTTGTCGACGTCGTTCTTGTGGGCAGCGTCGAGGTCGGCGGGCACCTGCAATTTCTGTTCGCCGGCAATACTCTCGAGTTTGGCGTTCGCAGCACCGTGGTCGGAGATCATCTTCTGCGCGAAATCCTTAAGGGTCGGATCCTGGAGCTTGCTTTGAGCGACCTTGCTGGACTGCACTTCGAACATCCCGCCGATCGCGGCCTTCGTGACGAAGTCCTGGGCCGTCTCTGCTGACAAGGCAGGCAGTACAGCGGTCATTGCGGTCGCGATCGACAGCGATGCCATGCGTAGTTTGGTTCTCATGCTTAGGTTCCTTGTTGAGGAGGACGATGAACTCCAATCTCCCGGCGCCATCTTTGTTC
>NZ_RZRW01001248.1:0-749 GCF_003998745.1 Mesorhizobium sp. M7A.F.Ca.US.014.04.1.1
CCTGGAGACCGTCCGCCACTCTCTGGCTACCGGCGAACCATACTCCATGAAGTATCGAATGCGCCGTGCGGACGGAGCGTACCGCTGGGTGGATGGACGCGGCGAGCCGCTGCGTGATCACAGCGGCGCGCTTGTTCAGTGGTATGTGATCTCTATCGACGTCGACGACGAGATGCGCGCACAGGAAGCGTTGCGCGACCGGGAGCGGGAACTCTCGCAACTGGTCGACATGGTGCCGAGCTTCCTCTGGCGCCTGTCTGCGTCGGGCGAGCCGGTCTTCTTCAGCAAGCGAATGGTTGAGTATCTCGGCCTTGACGTAGGAGGATACGAGAATGTCGGAGGAAATGGCCTGAAGGCGGCCATTGCGGCTGTCGTACATCCCGATGACGCCGCCACGCTGGAAGCAGCGATCAACCACTCGGTCACCACCGGCGAAAGCTTCTCCCTGAACTATCGCCTGCGTCGTGCTGACGGCGTCTTCCGATGGATGTCGGGCCGAGCGGAACCGATGCGAGACGAGTGTGGGACTGTCGTCCAATGGTACGGTCTTTCGCACGACATCGACGACCAGGTGAGGGCAGAAGAAGCGCTGCGGAAAGCCAACCGGCAACTGGAGCAAATGATTGACGCTGTGCCCGTGAATCTCCTGAGCTTTGCCCCTTCAGGCAGGATCACCTACACCAGCAAGCGATACCTGGAGAAGGTCGGTTCGCCACCGACGCACATCAATGATTTCGATGCCCTGGCCC
>NZ_RZRW01001249.1:0-749 GCF_003998745.1 Mesorhizobium sp. M7A.F.Ca.US.014.04.1.1
CAGGTATCGATGTGCCGACCTTTATGCTGGACCTTTGAACCTGACCAATGAGGGTTGTGAGATCGTCCGCCATTGCGTTGAAGCCGTCGGCAAGCACGCTGAATTCGTCTCGGCGCCTCAGATCGAGGCGTTCGCTGAAGTCGCCTTGCCGCATCAATTGAACCGCGTTGACCAAACGAGTGAGCGGACCTGTAATGGCGCGAAACAGCTGGTAACCCAAAAGAAGGGCTAGTCCGAGGGCTATCAACAAGCCAACGCTCAAACCGACTTCGGCCGTTCTAACGATCGAGCTGATCCGCTGCGTCGCGCTGTTTGCCTCGCCTCTGTGATCCTCAACCATGGCCTGCAGAGCGTACTGCAACTTTACAAAGATCGGCTCTACGGTGTTCTTGATGGCCAGGCTTTCATTGGGAGTTTCACCTTTCGACAAGGCAGCCCGGCTTGTGTCCAGCAAAGCAGTTTCAGCCAGACGAAATTGGTTGGCGAGTTCTTTGACGACTGCATAATTCTGCTTGTCGATGTCGGAGACGATTGTTGCTTCATAGTCGCCCATCGACCGCTGCACTTGGTCGCGATTGGTCGTGATCGCGCTTTCAAGCGTGCTTCTATCCGATGGGTTGTCCTGAAGGGCATATTCCTGAAGCAGACTATGGGCCGTCATCTGGCCCATCATGATCGCGGTGCTGTGATAGAGGTCTGGAAGGATGCCCTTCTCGACCTCAGTCGCCTCCTGCCC
The DNA here is from genome assembly GCF_003998745.1 of Mesorhizobium sp. M7A.F.Ca.US.014.04.1.1. Taxonomy (NCBI): domain Bacteria; kingdom Pseudomonadati; phylum Pseudomonadota; class Alphaproteobacteria; order Hyphomicrobiales; family Phyllobacteriaceae; genus Mesorhizobium; species Mesorhizobium sp. M7A.F.Ca.US.014.04.1.1. Next base: position 737 of record NZ_RZRW01001249.1, read on the forward strand.
CGCCTGAAGAAAC
>NZ_RZRW01000125.1:0-12226 GCF_003998745.1 Mesorhizobium sp. M7A.F.Ca.US.014.04.1.1
CCATGACAGGAACGCGGGCGATGTCCGGCTCGGCGGCGATCAGGTTGAGGTATTCGACCATGGCCTTCTTCGAATCGATCAGACCCTCGTCCATGTTGATGTCGATGATCTGCGCGCCGTTGGCGACCTGGTCGCGGGCGACGTCGAGCGCGGCGACATAGTCGCCCGCCGTGATCAGTTTCCGGAACTTGGCCGAGCCGGTGACATTGGTTCGCTCGCCGACATTGACGAAGGGGATCTCGTCGGTGAGCGTGAATGGCTCCAGCCCGGACAGGCGCATCCTGGGCTCAATGTCCGGAATGGCGCGCGGCGGATACTTCCGCACCGCCTCGGCGATGGCGCGGATGTGCTCCGGCGTCGAGCCGCAGCAGCCGCCGACGACATTGACCAGTCCCTCACGCGCGAAATCCTCGATCTGGGCGGCCATGAAGTCCGGGCTTTCGTCATACCGGCCGAATTCGTTGGGCAGGCCGGCATTCGGATAAGCGCAGACAAAGGTGTCGGCGACACCGGATATTTCGGCCAGATGCGCTCGCATGGCGTTGGCGCCGAGCGCGCAGTTGAGGCCGATGGTGAAGGGGTTGGCATGGCGCACCGAATGCCAGAAGGCGGTCGGCGTCTGGCCCGACAGCGTGCGGCCGGAGAGGTCCGTGATGGTGCCCGATATCATCACGGGCAGGCGCACGCCCTTCTCGATGAAGATCTCTTCCGCCGCGAAGATCGCCGCCTTGGCGTTCAGCGTGTCGAAGATGGTCTCGATCAGGATGATGTCGGCGCCGCCATCGATCAACCCGCGCAGCTGCTCGCCATAGGCGAGGCGCAAATCGTCGAAGGTCACGGCGCGATAGCCGGGATTGTTGACGTCGGGCGACATCGAGGCGGTGCGGTTTGTCGGCCCGAGCGCTCCGGCGACAAACCTTCGTTTGCCGTCCTGCTGCTCGGCCCGAACAGCGGCGCGCCTGACCAGCCGCGCGCCATCGCGGTTCAGCGCATAGACGGCATCTTCCATGCCGTAGTCGGCCTGGGCGATCGAGGTCGAGGAGAAAGTATTGGTCTCCAGGATGTCGGCGCCTGCGATGGCGTATTGATAATGGATCTCCTCGATCGCCCCGGGCTGGGTCAGGATCAAAAGGTCGTTGTTGCCCTGCTGATGGCAGGCGCAGCCGGCGAAAGCCTCGCCGCGGAATTGGTCCTCGTTAAACCCGAGGCCCTGGATCTGGGTGCCCATGGCGCCGTCGAGGATGAGAATGCGCTCGCGTGCCGCCGCTGTCAGCGCGGCAAGCACTTCCGGGCCGTCCGGTTTTGCCGCGACGGGGCCGAACAATGCGTCCAGCGAGGCAGAATTCTGCGACATTTTTTATCCCTTTGGCGACAGGCCTTTTCATGTCACATAAGGATATCTTTATGTCAATATACGACAGATGCGCGTGATTGTCACCCACCCAACGCGAAGGCGGGTCCGTGGCGCCGGTTTCCGACGGACCTACGCTATGTCGACGCTTGCCAGGAAGCGGGCGAGGACCGGATTGAAGCGATCCGGCGAATCCCAGAACGGCGCGTGGCCGGATTTGTCGAGCAGATGGGTCTTGCCTTCCCATAGATTGGAGAATTTCACAGCGGAGACGAAATCGGTGTTGACGAATGGCTCGTCGATGCCGTTCAGAACGGCGATCGGCGGCGTCTTGCCGGCCACGATCTCGCGCTGGTTCCGGCCAGTGCCGGCCGCGAACTTTTCGAACATCAGGCGCCGCGCCCGTCCATCGGTGCGCGCCACCGTGTCGATGAGAAACGGCTCGAACGGCTCGCCGCAAGTGCTGCGCGCATAGGCCTCCACGTCGGCGCCGGTGAAGGTCTCCTGCCCGGCGAGATGCATATGCGGGCTCGGCTTGAATCCGCTACCGACCTCCTCGGGCGAGACAGGCGGCGTGCCGGTGATCATCAAGCCAAGCAGGCCGGGAAAGCGGTCGATCATCTCAAGCCCGATATGGCCGCCGAGCGACCAGCCGAAGACGATGGCCTTGTCGATGCCGAGCAGCCCGAGCACTTCGGTCATGGCATCGGCATAGCCTTCCATGCTGTAGGAACGCTCTGGATCGATCGCATCGCCGGACGCTCCATGGCCGGGTAGGTCGGGAGCGATGAGGTGATATCGCTCGCCCAACGGGCCGTCCAACTGGTTGCGGAAAACGGCACTGGAAGATGAATTGCCGTGGATCAGCATGACAGCGGTTCCCTGGCCGCTGGTCTCACGCACCGCGATCTTGCCGTGGCTGGTTTCAAGGGTCTTCTGCGAGATCGTCATTGTCCGCTCCGTCGGGACTTGCCCTGTTTTAATGCAGTTGCGCAGCAAAGCGCCACGGCTTCCATACCTTTGCGGGAACCATCTTCCCGGCCAGGTTGCGTTGAAAAATCCTTTTCAAATAAGAACAATTATGCGTAGATTGTCAATTATCCAACTCCCGATGAACGGGAGGAAAACAGGGAACAGCACGATGAAGCCCAAATCCGCCGCAAGTCGAATCCGCCATATGCTGATGAGCACGACGTTGATCGGCATGTTTGCCGCATCAGCCGCCCCCGCCTTTGCCGACGTCGTCAAGATCGGCCTGCTTGCGCCGCTCACCGGCCCTGCCGCGGCGGACGGCCAGGAATTCCAGCGCGGCGTGCAGATGGCCATCGACGAAGCGAACGCAGCCGGCGGCGTTGCCGGGGATACGTTCGAACTGGTGGTCGGCGACGTCAAGGATCAGTCCGCCGGCAACGTCACCAGCGCCGTCGAACGCCTGCTTGGCGATCCGGGCGTACACTTCATGCTGACCGGCTATGCCAGCCTGACCAATTTCGAGATCGACAACATGGCCGAGGCGGAAATGCCCTACATGCTGGCGGCCACCTCGCAGCAGACCAGGGACATCATCGCGCCGAGCCCCGACAAATACATGTGCTGCTGGTCACTGACGCCTTCCTTCGACGCCTACAACACCGACGTCACCCTGTTCGTCGAGAAGCTCGCGGCCGACGGCAAGATCACCCTGCCGACCAAGAAGGTCGCCATCATCTCGTCCGACAATGCCTATTCGAAGACCATCTCCGAAGGCATGAAGAAGACGTTCAAGGAGAAGGGCTGGACCATCACCGTCGACGAGATCGTACCCTTCGGCGAAGTGACCGACTGGCGTTCGATCCTCGCCAAGGTGCGCGAGAACGTTCCCGATGTCGTCATCAACACCGACTATCTGCCGGGCAATTCGGCGTCGTTCCTCAACCAGTTCCTCGAGCAGCCGACCAAGAGCCTCGTCTTCCTGCAATACGCGCCGAGCGTTCCGGAATTCGTCGAGCTGACCGGCAAGAAATCGGATGGCATCATCTACAACCTGCTCGGCGGCGCGCTGACGACGCCGAAGAACCCGCGCGCCGATGAGGTGGCAGCCAAGTTCAAGGCAAAATACGGCGTCGAGAGCGGCACCTACGGCGTCGGCCTCTACGAAATGACCAATGTCTATTTCGATGCGGTCAAGAAGGTCGGGGGCGCATCCGACCATGCGGCGATCATGAAGGCGCTGTCGGAGACCGACAAGCAGGTCGCGGAAGGGCGGCTGAAATTCGATCCCGCCACCCACCTGGCCACGCAGGGCGACGACTATATTCCGATCACCTTCTTCCAGATCTGGGATGGCCAGCGCACGCTGATCTCGCCTGAGAAATATGCCACCGGCGCCTTCAAGCTCCAGCCCTGGATGAAGTAGGGAATGGCCCTGCTTGAACTGGACGACGTGTCGAAGGCCTTCGGTTCGCTGAAGGCCGTCGATGGCGTGTCGTTCAAGGTCGAGGCCGGCGAGATCTTCGGTATCGCCGGCCCGAACGGCAGCGGCAAGAGCACGCTGTTCAACATCATCACCGGCATCCCGTTCGGGCCCGACCGGGGCAACATCCGCTTTGACGGCATTGCCATAAACGGCAAATCGGGACACGCCATCGCGCGCCTCGGCCTTGCCCGGACCTTTCAGCGGGAGACCAGCTTCGACGGGCTGACCGTATTCGAGAACGCGCTGATCGGCGCCAGCTACGGCAAGCAGGAAAAGACAGCGGCCACGGCCCGCAATGCCGCCGCCGAGGCGCTGGAGTTCGTCGGCCTGGGATCCCAGTCGTTCGGCCGGCTTGCCGGCGAATTGTCCGTGTTCGAGCGCAAATGCCTGATGCTTGCCACGGCGATCGCCATGCAGCCACGCATGCTCTTGCTCGACGAGCCGGCATCGAGCCTGACCAAACCCGAGATCGAGACGTCGATCGGCCTGATCCGCCGCACCGCCGAACGCGGCATCACCATCCTGTTGATCGAGCACGTGCTGACTTTCCTGATGAGCCTTTCGCAGCATCTGCTGGTGCTCAACAATGGCCGCGTCCTGGCCGCCGGCGATCCGGCAGGCGTGATCGCCGATCCGCACGTCATCGAGGCCTATCTCGGCACGAGGAGGTCGGCGGCGTGAATCCCATTCTCAGCGTCGAAGGCGTCACCGCCGGCTATGGCCGCGTCACCGTGCTGCACGATATCTCGCTGGAGGCCGGCCGTTTCGGCAATGTCGGCCTGTTCGGCCCCAACGGCCATGGCAAGACGACGCTGCTGCGTGCTATCTCCGGGCTTCTGCAGCCGAAGAGCGGCCGCATCCTGTTCGACGGGCAAGACATTGTCGGCCACAGCGCACGCGCCATCGTCGGCGCCGGCCTGATCCATGTGCCGCAAGGCAACCGGCTGTTTCCCGATCTCTCGATCGCCGACTGCATGGCGCTCGGCGCCTATTCGCCGCGGGCCCGGCCGCATGAGGCGGAAAACCGCGAAAAGGTGGTCAAGCTGTTCCCGAAACTGGCGGAACGCTGGCGCCAGCGCGTGCGCACGCTGTCGGGCGGCGAGCGCCAGATGGTGTCGATCGGCACGGCGCTGATGAGCCATCCGCGCCTGCTGATCCTCGACGAGCCGACGCTTGGGCTGGCGCCCAAGATCAAGGACGAGCTCTGCGCCTCCGTCATGGACATTTCGCGCGGCGGCGTACCGCTCATCGTCGTCGAGCAGGACATCGAATTCCTGCTGGAACTGACGCAGCAACTCTACCTCGTCAACCATGGCGCCGTTGCGACCGAGATCAAGCCGGGCGAAAGCCTCGACCACGGCGAGATCATGTCGATGTATTTTGGCCATTAGGAAAATCCGAAGATGAGCGCATTGGCGGAAATCCTGTTCGGCGGCCTGTTCCAGGGCTCGCTCTACGCCATGATGGCGGTCGGGCTGGCTCTGGTCTGGACGACGATCGGCGTGTTCAATTTCAGCCATGGCGTGTTCATGATGCTGGGCGCCTACATCGCCTGGCAGCTGGTCGAACTCGGCCTGCCGGCGGCGGTCGCCTTTCCCATCGCCGTCGTCGTCATGGCCGGCGTCGGCTGGATCCTGCAGGCGAGTGTCGTGCGGCCGCTGATCGGCCGACCCAACATCGTGCTGGTCGTCGTCATCACCACGCTGGCAGCCGGGTCGCTGATCGAGAACGGCGCGCTGACCATCTGGGGACCGCGCTCGAAGCAGATCCCGGCGCTGATCACCGGCAACACCACCATCGGCGGCGTCGGCGTCTCCCTGCACCAGATCGCCATCATCGTCATCACGCCGCTGATCCTGGCCGCACTTTGGATGTTCCTCAACCGCACGCGGCTCGGGCTGGCGCTGCGCGCCGTGGCGCAGAATGAAGATGCCAGCCATCTGGTCGGGCTGAACGTCACCGCGCTCTATGGGCTGGCCTTCGCCATTGCCGCGTCGCTTGCAGGCCTCGCCGGCATCTTCATGGGCGGCTATCGTTTCATGTCGCCGGTGATGGGCAGCGACCCGCTGCTCAAGGCGCTGATCGTCGTCGTCTTCGGCGGAATATCGAGCATCTCGGGACCGATCTTCGCCGCCTATCTGATCGGCTTCTTCGAGGCCGCCTGCAGCTATTATTTCGGCCTGTACTGGACGCCGGCGCTGCTGTTCGGCGTGCTGATCCTGACCCTGATGGTGCGCCCCGAGGGCATCTTTGCCAGCCGCTCCCGAGGCCTAGCATGACCGACACGACATCGCCGATCACCCTTAGCCACACAGAGGCGGCAACCCCGATCGCTCCCGGCCGCACGCCGTGGAAGCAGGAGGCCATCGGCTTCGTGCTCGGCTTCGCCTTTCTGGCACTGCTGCCGCTGATCTTCGGCGACACCTATGCCCGCCACATTCTGATCATGGCCTTCATCTATGCGATCGTCGCCTCGAACTGGGACCTCAGCCTCGGCTATGGCGGCGTCTTCAATTTCGGCCATCTGGCGCTGTTCGGCATCGGCGTCTATGCCTACAGCCTGCTCACCAAGCTGGCCGAATTCGACCCGTGGATCGCGCTGTTTGCCAGCGGTGTCATCGCCACCCTGGCGGCGATCCTGGTGACCATCCCGATCCTGCGGCTGAAGGGCATCTACATCATCCTGGTCACTTTCGGCTTCGCGCAGCTGGTGATGCAAGTAATCATCAGCCAGTCCGCCATCACCGGCGGCACGCAAGGGTTGGTGCGCATTCCCGGGCTATACGTGTTCGACCACAACATGGTCCGTGACGGCAAATCAGCCTATTTCTACATCGCGCTGGCGCTGCTGGTGGCGAGCACCCTGTTCCTGCGCGTGTTCGTGCGCTCACGCACCGGGGCCAGCATCGTCGCCTTGCGCGACAATGAGGAATACGCCATCAGCCGCGGCGTCTCGATCGTGCGCCAGCGCATGCTGACGCTTGCCGCGAGCGCCTTCTTCACCGGCATCGCCGGCGCCTTCTACGCCGCCTACCAGCGCAATGCCTCGATCGACGTCTTCGGCATGAGCCTTGCGACCATCATCCTGTCGATGGTGCTGCTTGGCGGCACCAGCACTATTTACGGCGCCATCATCGCCTCTTTCGTGCTGACGATCTTCGCCGAATGGATGGCCGATTTCGGCGCGTGGCGGCCGATGATCACGGCGGTGCTGATCATCGGCGTGATGCTGGCCTACCCGAGCGGCCTGGTCGGCATGATCAAGGCTTCATGGGGCGCCGTCGCCGGACGCCTGAAGCGCCCGGCCTGACCGTTTCGGACTGGCGGCTCCGCCTCAGCGGATGCCGCACCAGTCGATGACCGAAGCGGCGATCACCTTGGCGGTCTCGACCACCGATTCGACTTCGACATACTCGTCGGAACCGTGAAATCCGTCGCCTGACGGGCCGAAGATGACACCGTCGACGCCGGCGCCGGCATAGTGCGCGGCATCGCACACGGCGACGAAGCCACGCGCCTGCGGCGCCTTGCCGACCATGGCCTTGCGCTTCATCAGCGATCTCACCAGCGGATGGTCGACCGGCGTGTTCATCGGCGGAAAATGCAGCCCGCCGAGCTCCCATTGGATCGCAGGCGGGTTGTCGCGCAGCCACGCATCGGTCTGCGCGAAATGGTGGACGAACGCCTCGAAATCGCGGCGGTAGTCGGCCGAATTCTCGTCGGGCAGGAATTTCATGTCGAGATCGAGCACCGCGACATCGGGAATGATGGCCGGGTTGGTCATCACGGTCGGCAGGCCGTGCTCGCCAAGGCCGGTGCCGCCATGCATGACGCCGATGTTGATGGTGTTCATGCCGAGCGGCAGCAGCGGATGCGATTTTGCTCGCGTCCGGTCCAGCTCATACTGGCGCACGGCGGCAATGAAGCGGGCGGCGATCTCGATCGCATTGACGCCCGGCTCCAGCCGGTCCTTGTCGTGGCGCTGCGGATAGATCTCGTTGTAGCGCAGCGCCGAATGGGCGTTGCGGCCACGGATCGTCACCCGCGCCCATTCCAGCCCGCCTTCGACCGGCAGGACATCGCCCCAGGTCGGTTCGGCGACCAGCACCGCCTTGGCGAGCTTGCCCTTCTTCACCGCGTCCATGGCGCCGAAGCCGCCGGCTTCCTCGTCGACGACCGAGTGGATGGCGAGCCGGCCCTGCAGCGTGATGCCCGCCTTGCGGATCGCGCGCGCGGCGGCGATGCAAGCGGCGACGCCGCCCTTCATGTCGACGGCGCCGCGGCCATAGAGCCGGCCATTGGTGATTTCGCCGCCGAACGGATCGACCGACCAGTCCTTCATCGCGCCGACCGGCACGACGTCGATATGGCCGCACAGGATCAGGCTGCGGCTCTCGTCTCCCGCCCATTCGCCGACCAGATTGGGCCGCCCGGGCAAGGCATCCCATTGCTCTGTCCTGAACCCGTCCTGCTTGAGGATCGGTTCGAGCAGCGCCTGGACATCCGCCTCGCGGTTGATCGCCGGATTGGGCTCGAATTTGGGGTTGACCGAAGGGATGCGGACCATGTCGCGGGTCAGGCCGATCAACCAGTCGCGATCGGTCTCGATCTCAGCCTGCACGGCGTCGATGATGGTCTGGTTGTCGGGCATTGTCGCTTCCTTTTCTGCGTCGCGGCGCTTTGCATCGCTGCACTGAGCGCAACGACACTATTTCCTTGTGGCTTTGGATTTGGCGGCGTCGTCGGCCGATGACGATAGGACGGTATCGAGCGTGACCGCGTTGGCGCTGCGGATCTTCTCGATGTCCTCGATGCGCTTGCGCACCCCGGCGCCATGGCCCTCCAGCGCGTGGGCAAAGACGGTTTCCATCTGGGCAACGGCCGTCGCCAGCGTGTCGAACGGCGAGTTGGCGTCGATCGCCGCGACCATGGTCAGGTCCGCGATGTCAGATATCGGCGACAGCCAGACATCGGTGAACAGCAGGATGGAGACGCCGCGCTCCTTGGCCTGCTGGGCAAAGCTCACCACGTCCGACTGGTAGCGCCGGTAATCGAACACGACGAGGAGGTCGCGCTTGCCAAGGTCGATCAACAGGTCGAAATCGGCGGGACTCAACGAACCGATGTCGCGCACGCCGGAGCGGAACTGCAGGAGATAGCCGGCCAGCATGGAGGCGATATGCCGGCTGAACCGGCCGCCCAGCAGCACGACCTGGCCCTTGCTCTCGAGCAGCATGTTGACAGCGCGCGTGTAGGCCTGCACCGGCACAGCCGTGCGCGTACGCTCCAGGCTGTCGGAAACCGAATGGAAATAGGCAAGTGCGGTGCCTTCGCTGGAGCCGCCCGGACGCTTGGCCTCCATCATCAAAAGCGGCGAATGCAGCCTGGATTCGACTTCGGTGAGCAGGCGTGCCTGGAAATCGGCAAAGCCGACATAGCCAAGCTTGGTCATCAGCCGCGTCACGCTCGGGTCGCTGACGCCGGCGCGCCGTGCCAGCCGGGTTGCGGTGCCCAGCCCCGACATCGGGTAATCGGCGAGCAGGACCTGGACGATCTTCTCTTCCGCGGAGGTGAACGCCACGGTCGTGTTGGCCAGTTCTTCGCGGATCGACATGGTCATCGCCTATCGCTGACGGAAGATGATTATCTTACAATTTTGTGAAATGGTGTCAAATCTGGAAAAAGTTTTACAGGATTGAATCTAGCCGCGTAGATCGCCCGCATCCGCCAGAATCCAATCCTTGCTCACTGCCATATGCACTTTCGATCTCGCTTGAGTATCTTGGCGGCGAGCCTGGTTCTCACGGACCCCGTTTCGGGGCCGGTTGTTACGGACGTGAAGTGAGGGTCATAACCTCAATCCAAAACCCCATCAAAGCGTCATTGGTGAACTGGTGCCCGCCGAACACGGATCGTGACGAAGCTGAACTGGCATTCGAACTTTTTCGCCAGTTGATGCATCTTAAGTCCATGGGCTACGAAACTCATATCGTGCCGAGTGATGCCGAACTGGCCCTTGCCGCTCGGGGCGGCGATTGTGGTTGCCTCGGCCTGCTGCTGGAACGTCATCGCGCACGGCTCTATGCGATAGCGCTGAACATGCTCGGCTATGGGTCGGACGCCGAAGATGCTGTGCATGAGACTTTCCTGATCGCGCTGAGGCGCATCGGCGAACTCAAGGATCCGCAAGCCGTCGGTGGCTGGCTTCGCACTGTGTTGCACCGCTGTTGCCTGCAACAATTGCGTCGACGACGACGCGAGATCTTGACCGCCGACATTCCAGACCGCCCAGACGAACGCGCAAGCATTGAGGAGCGGCTGGAGAAAGTCGCGCTTCGCGAATGGGTTTGGGACGCGCTACGCAAGCTTCCCGAGCCGCTGCAGGCTACCGCCATGTTGCGCTATTTCGGAAGCTATCAGTCTTACGAGGAACTGGCCGCCATTCTGGGTGTCCCGATTGGGACGGTTCGCAGTCGTTTGTCGCAAGCCAAACGCAAGCTTGCCGAGATGCTGCTGGAAACGGCGGGCCTTGCCGACACAGAGGCTCGCTCGCAGTCTCGCGAGCGCCAGCGATTCTACTCCGAAATTTTCAATGGGCTCAACCAGCATGGCGAGCGTGACCGCTTCCTTGGGCACTTTGCAGAGGACCTGCATCTTGTCCGCGGGACGAGCAAACCAGTGCTGGGTCGCTCATTCCTTGCCTGGGAAGTCGACGCCGACACGGAAGCCGGCGTCCGCCTGGAACCGCAGCGCATTCTCAGCGCCAGCCAGGTCACCGTGATCGAGGGACTATTCGTCAATCCGCCGGAAGACCCTTTCCACTGCCCGCCGGGTGTCGTCCTGGTGATCTTTCAGCGAGACGGCAAGGCCCGACGCTTGCATCTTCATCTTTCGCCGCGTCCGCCTAGAATCGACGACGACTGATCGAACTTTTTCTCCCGTCCGTGACTCCTTACAGCACGCGGGCATCATCTGGCCCGGACGCAAATGGTTCCAAAGAGGAGAGAGATCATGTTCGCCTTCGCAGTTTCCCATGTTGCTTCCATCGCACACCACGGCGAGCTCGGGCCCAGCCGCTCGCGCCGCCTCCTTCACACGGCGTTCGCATCGACTGTCGTCTGCGCCACATTGTTGTCATCAGGCTTAGGCTGGGCCGGTCAAGCTGAGGTCGACGCCACCTATAAGGACGTCGAGCGGACGCTCGGCTCGGTGCCGACCTTTCTCCATCAGGTTTCAAAAGCAGCGCTGCCGGGCGCCTGGGCAGAGGTGAAGGCTCTGCAGTTCTCCAGCGAAACCGCCCTGCCGCCGAAGGTCAAGGCTCTGATCTCGCTCGCCGTCTCCGCACAAATTCCCTGCCAGTATTGCATCTGGGAAGACACCGAGAGCGCAAAACAGGCGGGCGCAACGGAGGACGAGATCGAAGAGGCCGTCGCTATCGCCGCTCTGTCACGGCACTGGAGCACGATCTTCAACGGCATGCAGGTCGACTTTGAGACCTTCAAGAAGGATCTCGGCGGCGACGCTCAGGCTGCCGCGCCTGCCAAGTAGCGCGAGCCTTGTCGGCACATTGTCGGGATTGGGGCCAGGCCGCGGCAACCATCGTCGGCATCCGCGGACCGGAATAGGGAGTGGAATTCTCATTTTACAGGGAGGTAAAGATGCCAGTAGTCTTCGGAGAAACCGTCAGCACAGTCAAAGATATCGTGTCCGTGCTAAAGAAACACGGTGACGCGGTGCGTGGCACCTATCGTGCCCGCTACCGCTTCGACCCGCAATCAGGCGATCCTTACACAACACCGCTACTGGAGCGACCGGCGAGCCTCAAGGACAATTCGCCGACCGCCGTCTTTCCCTGGGAGCAGATCTTTGCCGCGGCGGCTGTGTGCGCCGGCTCGGATTATCCGATGCTGGCAGCGCATGCGGGGGTCGATCTTCGTTCGGTCGATTTCATCGCGGAAGGCGTGTTCGACCCGCGTGGCGAGTTCGACGGACTTGATGGGCTCACGGCGCCCGTGGACGCCCGGCATTGCTACGTGTCCCTGCACCTCAGCGCGACCGTGTGTTCTTCGGCGCCCCGCGCCGATCTGGAGAAAATTCATGAGCGCGCGATCTCGCACAACATGGTGCTTGGCGCCCTTAGAGGAATTCCCATGACCAGCGAATTGGTGATTCACCAGGCGTGATCCTTGTCGCAGAACTCGCCCGCTGGGCGGTCTGTGGCTTAGTCCCGCCGGTTGCGGCCGGCGGGCCAAATGTGCCTCGTGCACGTTTGCGCCACCACGATCCTGGCAATTTCGCGGGGCGATCTGCTCGAAAGGCAACGGATGGCGGCCGACAGCAACGAGCCGACTGCCCGCTGCAGTAGCGCGCTGCTCGCCAAGTGTTATAGCGCGGAAGGGTTCGGCATTGCGAACCCCGTG
>NZ_RZRW01001250.1:0-748 GCF_003998745.1 Mesorhizobium sp. M7A.F.Ca.US.014.04.1.1
GTAATAGCCTGAGACAAGCACAATGCCGGCGACCGATGAAGAATGCCTGCGCGCCAACTCGAGGGCGATCCAGGCTCCCCAGGAATGTCCAAGGACGAGATATTTCTTAATACCCAATCTGCCGGCGGCGGCATGTATGAGGTCGGCTTGGTCGCAAGCGGACCAGCGCCGGGTGCGCGAACGTGAGCTTCGCCCAAAGCCGGGACGGTCAAATGCGAGCACCCGGTAGGTCTTTGCCGCCTCATCGAAGACGCCGCTCGACTTGAAATCCTCCGCCATGGATCCATTGCCATGCAGGAGAAGCAGCGGCATGCCGGTTCCGGCTTCGATAAAATGCAGGCGCAGACCATCAATTGCCATCATACGTCCGCATGTCAGGCTGGCGATCGCACGTTTGGCGCGGATGGCGTTGTATCCCGCTAGTGCCGCTAATGCAGCGACGGACAATCCGGCCGCTAGTTTCGCCTCGTCTCTGTCCAACGCCATTCGCGTGCCTTAGAAGCTGTCTGCGTGACCCAACCTTCGAGGTCACAGCTTGTTCCGCCAGACCCTGTGCCTGGCGTGGAAGGCTTTTCAACGCCTGGCGATCGCCATGGCCGCGATCTTGCAATGATCCATGCTTGCGTCCCGAGGAGATGCTCCCGGGATAAACGATCGTTCCATCATCGCGCACACAGCGCCTGGCGTCAGGCTGGCCTCCTCGGCATGACCGGCCCCAAGAGTATGCATGACGCGTTCGCCTTCTCCG
>NZ_RZRW01001251.1:0-747 GCF_003998745.1 Mesorhizobium sp. M7A.F.Ca.US.014.04.1.1
CGAGCCGCAGCAATGCGCCAGTAGCAGAACCAGCGTGAATGGTGCCGATGCCGCCTGGATGGCCGGTGCCCCAGGCCTTCAGCAGATCGAGCGCTTCCGCGCCGCGAACCTCACCGATCGGGATACGGTCGGGCCGAAGCCGCAGTGAGGACTTGACCAGGTCGGACAGCGAGGCGACACCATCCCTGGTGCGCAGCGCCACCAGGTTGGGCGCGGCACATTGCAGTTCGCGCGTATCCTCGATCAGGACCACGCGGTCGGTGGTTCTGGCAACCTCGGCCAGCAGCGCATTGACCAGCGTCGTTTTGCCAGTCGACGTTCCACCGGCGACCAGAACATTTTTCCTTTTTTCGACGGCAAGCCGCAGCACGTCGGCCTGGCCCACGGTCATGATCCCCGCAGTGACGTAATCCCCGAGGGCAAATACGGCGACCGCCGGCTTCCTGATGGCGAAGGTCGGCGCCATGACGACCGGCGGCAGCAGCCCCTCGAAACGTTCGCCTGTCTCCGGCAGTTCGGCCGATACGCGCGGCGCACCCGCATGCACTTCCGCTCCGACATGGTGGGCCACCACGCGGATGATGCGCTCGCCGTCGGCCGGGACCAGCAGTTCATCGGAGGCGCAGAGCCCTTTGCCCAGCCGGTCGACCCAGATGCGTCCATCCGGGTTCAGCATCACCTCAACGATCTCGGGATCCTCAAGGAAGCGGGCGATGGCCGGTCCAAGCGCCGTGCGCAGCATGCGCG
>NZ_RZRW01001252.1:0-747 GCF_003998745.1 Mesorhizobium sp. M7A.F.Ca.US.014.04.1.1
CCCTGGAACACGGCGTATTGTGACAGACCACTGCGAAGTTGAGCATGCACTTGGACTGCGAATTCGCCATCCTGGCCAGGCCTGGGTTCGCCTGTCGCCACGATTAACGACACCGGTGCGTTTCCGAGGGCGCCAAGCATCGGCCGCAATGCCTGCACGGCCGGATCGAAAGCGATTGCGACAGCGCGATCGGGACCCCGCATATGAAGGTCAATACCCATGTCGCGGGTGACCTTCATTTGCTCGCCGAAGCGGTCGACCATCGTGGGATGTTGTTGGATTGCGGAAATGCCAGCGCGAACCGCGGCCGCACTGGAAGCAGCGTCGAATCCCAACGGCGTTCGCGCGCCGATGCCGACGATGACGATGGCGTCGTCTCTAGCCATCGACGAATTCCTCCGTCCAGATACCCATGCGCGTGGCGGCCGCCGAAACAGTCTGACGACGTAGGCTTATGGTGGTGCTCTTCAGCCGCTCCTCGTCATAAGGAACATACAGCGTGGTCATCCATGTAATGGAGAACTGACGCTTGTCTGGTTTGATCCGTAGCGTATGGATCGTCGGCTCCTCATGCTGCCGGGAGGGTCGGTTGTTGAACTCCGTATGTATGTCGAAGCCGATACGAGGCAGTACGAACTGGAAAAACCCGTCGCCAGTGAAATTGCCCAGCCGCACGGTTTCATAGCCGACAAGTGGCGTCCTGGTTTGCTGATCTTCCGGCGCGCACTGGTAGTATGGTCGGCTGAA
>NZ_RZRW01001253.1:0-746 GCF_003998745.1 Mesorhizobium sp. M7A.F.Ca.US.014.04.1.1
GGACCATTCCCTTGCGAGCCATGTTGCTAAGCGCTCCCGTCGGTCTCGCTTTCCTCGTCAATCATCCGGACTGGCAGATAAGCATTCGTTTCCAGCCACTCACGCAAGACGATCTGAATGAGCTCCGACCGGCCGATTTTCATTTCAGCGGCAATGGAGTTCAGTGCGTCCTGTGTTGCTGGCTCTAGCGGGAGGCCGGCGACGTTCCGGAGCATCAACGCAGCGCGCCGAAGCATGATCGGAAGATCCGCTCGCGACATGTCGGCGATGCTATCGGCGGCGTTCTCCAGTTCTTTGGCGAAGGATGATAGGGGCATGGCTCTCATCCTAAAGACAACAGCGGAATAATACACAGCAATTCAATTGAACAACGGGTGTATCGGGGAACGCCGCAAAATTATCTTGGTTGGATTGGCAGCAGGGATCACGGTTCACCTGGGCGGGCATCAATGGATGAGACGGTGATCCGAATATGCAGGCGGAACCTGTCGAAGAACAGCACGACCGCGAAGCCGTGGACCTCAGCTCTGTCATTGAACGCGTAACTGCGAGGGTTATCCACAGGTCACCAAGATTGGTAAAACGCTCCGAGCTTCGTTAAGGTTTCGTTAACACTCTGAGAGCATCGTTCGCGTGGGTTCTGAACCCCTAATCGCCTACGAAGCCCGCTGCCTAACCCCAAGCCCCCCGCCCAGGCAGCGGGCTTACTTTTCCAAAGAGAGCCACGTTGGCAGACAGCGCTCACC
>NZ_RZRW01001254.1:0-745 GCF_003998745.1 Mesorhizobium sp. M7A.F.Ca.US.014.04.1.1
CAGTATGACGAAGTAGCCGGGATTGTGGGCCGCGGGCAGGGCGAAGAAGATGATCGCGGCGGCGGCCAGCAGTTCGATCGGGCCGATCAGCAACTGCCGGGCGACGATCGGCAGCGCCGGATAATGCAGCTGAAAGCTGGCGATCTTCAGCGGGCGCAGATGCAGCCAGCTGCCGAAGATATAGGCGGCGACGAGCAGCAGCATCGCGATACCGGCCGCTTCGGACAGGCCATGATGGGCGATGCCGGAAAATCGGTCGAGTATCTCAGGCTCGAACACCAGAACGAGGCCCGAGGCCAAAATCGTCGACAGCACGAAGGTGATCCAGCAGACCGCCACCAGCACGCCGACATCCTGTCCGGTCAGGCCCCTGGTACCGTAGGCGCGGTAGCGGATGACGGCGCCCGAGAACACCGAACCGCCAATGTTGTGCGACAGCGCATAGGTGGTGAAGGAGCACAGCGTGACGAACAGCCACGACACGCGCTTGCCGATATGCAGAAGCGCGATGTGGTCGTAGCCGGCGAGCGAAGCATAGGCGATGATCGAACTCAGCGCGGCAAGAACCCAGCCGCGGGTCGGAATGGCAGCGATGCCGTCCCAGACATCGTCGAGCGAAATGCCGCGCAGTTCGTGCCAGAGCAGCAGCAGCGAGAAGATCACCGCCGCGATGCCGACGACCGGCCAGAAATAGCGTCTCCAGTTCATTGCCTGACTGCCATGCGTTGCGGGGTCCGCTTCCTTT
>NZ_RZRW01001255.1:0-743 GCF_003998745.1 Mesorhizobium sp. M7A.F.Ca.US.014.04.1.1
AGACCGAACGGGTCAACGTGATCGCGTACTTGCGCACACTCAGCGACAAGCCGATTCCGCTGCCCTGAACCCCTACCCTGGTCCCTCCCCAGTATCGCCCCTTTGTAAAAGCGCACTGGGGAAGCCCTGCCAATGCCAGCGCGCAAAAGAAGCCTTTAACGCTTATTCAATTTATCTATTTTAGAATGTGCTAATGCGCTTCTCAATCCTGCTTTTTGGCTGGGCAGCATTTTTCGGTTGGGATTTCGCCGCCAATGATGGCCAAACCATTATTGGCCTTGGCGTGCGAGTTGCCAGGCTATTCCACCTCTCCGGGCTCATTTGAAGTTAGGACGACGTCAGCGCTTCTTCACCTTCGGCGTGATCTCCTCGACCCGCACCTTGTCGCCGATCTCCCTTAGCGAGCGGGTATGTCCGAGGCAGGCTCGTCGAGAAAGGCCCCTGCCCCTTTTTACTAGCTCTCGACGAGCCGTGCGCCGCTTACCCCCGGACGGCAAACGCTGTCGCAGTCTGCCTTGATCGTCAAGCGACTGTTCTGTTCGCGTGTTCGTTAGCTCAATCAGGTTGCGCTAATGTCACATTCGGTGGACGCGTACGCGTGCGCGCAACTGCAAGCCGTCTCATTCACCCTTCCGCCGTTTCAATTTCGGCATGATCTCCTCGATCCGCGCCTTCAAGCCGTCCTGGGCCATCGCCACCGGTGACGACGCCCATTCCGAACGCAATCGAGAATATCTTGATCC
>NZ_RZRW01001256.1:0-742 GCF_003998745.1 Mesorhizobium sp. M7A.F.Ca.US.014.04.1.1
GCCATGCGGCGCGCGCCTTGCCGCATATCATCGCCTCGATCGTGGCCTTGATCGCCTTTTGCGGCGGCCTTGCCTTCATGATCAGCCATCTCCTGGGCATCGATCCGCTGACCGCCTATCTGGCGACCAGCCCCGGCGGCATGGACAGCATCGCCATCATCGCTGCAGCAGCGCAGAACGTCGACATCTCTTTCGTCATGGCGCTGCAATCAGCACGCTTCCTGATCGTGCTGCTGATCGGCCCGAGCGTCGCGCGGCTGGTGGCGAGAAGCGTCAGGCAATAGGCAGCGGCTAGTCCTCGCCGCCCTCGCCCACGCTGTGCGCGTCCCGGCGCCAGTAGGCCGTAACCAGGTGGCGGTCGCGCGGCAGGCCCCACTGTTTGCGCACGATCTTGCGGATCTCCCGGAAATCGCCAAATTCGCAACCGACCCAGACGTACAGGCCGTCGGCAAGCGCCATGTGCTTGCGCTCGCGCAAGGCGGCGGACAACAGGCCCGCGGTGCCGGCCTCGCGGCCGTGCCGGTAAAGCCAGGTGATGTCGATATTATCCCCTTGCGCCAGCGCCATCCGGTCGTCCGGCCCATCGATCTCGATCAGCGCCTCAGCGCGTGTTGACGGCGGCAGATCTTCCAGAATCCTGCCTATGGCGGGAAGTGCTGTGTCGTCGCCGAGCAGAAGCAAGGTCTGCGCCACCGGAGCGTCGCCGCCACCGGGTCCGATCATGCCGATGACATCTCCCGCC
>NZ_RZRW01001257.1:0-741 GCF_003998745.1 Mesorhizobium sp. M7A.F.Ca.US.014.04.1.1
ACCAACACGCCGCCATTATCCGACGACAGCAGGAATCGGCCGCAAGGAAGCCCGCTAGTGCTGTTAACCTTCTGTTAACCTAAAACTTCTTGCCGGGCTTTCCGAATCGGAGCTTAATGGCGCTTGTTGAATAATTTCATCGCAAAAAGCGCCAATTCAGGTTTTCGACGAGAATGAATATCGGCATGCGGCTTCCGAGCTTCGAGTCCGATGAGAAAATCCTCGAGCAGGGTGCTGAGATATCACGGCGCCTTAACCAGCTTCGGATGGAGAAATTTCCCCCCGATGCGGCGAAGACGCTGCGTTCGTTTTCGATGGCAGAAGTCGCTCACTATCTTGGTGTCTCGCAGAACAATCTGAAGCGCCTTCATCTGGAGGGCAAGGGCCCCCTGCCCGAGCAGATCCCATCGGGACGCCGGTCCTACACTGCCCAGCAGATGCTTGAGCTGCGCCATTTCCTGGACCAGCATGGCAGGACCGAAGTCAAGAAGTATGTCCCGCACCGCAAGTCCGGCGACAAGCTCCAGGTCGTTGCTGTCGTCAACTTCAAGGGGGGCAGTGGCAAGACAACGACTGCCGCCCACCTCGCCCAGCATCTGGCCTTGACCGGCCACCGTGTTCTTGCAATCGATCTCGATCCTCAAGCCTCACTGTCGGCCCTGCATGGGTTCCAGCCGGAACTTGATAACAACCTCTCGCTCTATGAGGCGATTCGTTACGATGACGAACGCCGCTCGATTG
>NZ_RZRW01001258.1:0-740 GCF_003998745.1 Mesorhizobium sp. M7A.F.Ca.US.014.04.1.1
AAATGGCCGGACCTCTACTTCGTGATCATCGAGTGCGGCGTCGCCTGGGTTCCGTCGGTCCTTTGGCGCCTGGACGCCGACTACAAAGCGCTGCGCAAGGAGACGCCATGGCTGAAGATGCTGCCGTCTGAATATTGCCGGCGCAACATCCGCTTTTCCACGCAGCCGCTGGAGCAGCCTGCAAACATCCAACATCTCTGGTCCACGCTCGAAGCGATGGACGGAGAAAACACGCTGATGTTTGCATCGGACTATCCGCACTGGGATTACGACGATGCCAACACGCTGCAAATCCCTCCTGCCTGGAAGAGCAAGATCATGGGACTGAACGCGCTGGAAGTCTACAAACGCATCCCCCGCGCGCAAGCCGCGAATGCCGCCTGAGGAAGCATACGATGCCCGAGAAGACATATATCTGCCGCGTCGACGAGATCGAAACAGGGTCTCCGTTCATCGCCAAGATCCGCAGCCTTTCGGTCGGGATTTTCCGCATCGGAGATTCATTCCACGCGCTGCTGAATGTCTGTCCGCACCGCGGCGCTCCGCTTTGCGAGGGGCCGCAATGCGGCACAACCGCGCCCGTTGAACAGGCGCAATTCATCTATCATCGCGAAAACGAGATCGTTCGATGCGCCTGGCACGGGTGGGAGTTCGACATCAAGTCAGGCGCGGCCTTGGTCGATCCCTCCGTTCGCGCGCGCACATTTCCAGTCACCGTCGAAGCCGGCGGCATCTACGTG
>NZ_RZRW01001259.1:0-738 GCF_003998745.1 Mesorhizobium sp. M7A.F.Ca.US.014.04.1.1
GTGTAATAACCGGCGCCGGTGCGCTCGTCGGTGCTGAGATCGGCGGAGATCTTGCTGACGCTTCCGTTGAGTTCAGGCGTGGTCCGCTGATTGAAGGCCGAAAGCCGCAGCGTCGCCTCCTGCCCCTGTTTCAGCTGATCGATGTCCTGTGGAGCGACACGGGCTTCGACGGTCAGTCGGTCCGCGACCGGCACGATGAGCATGACCGGTTCGCCCGCAGTGATGACACCCCCAATCGTATGTACGGCAAGCTGAAGGACGACGCCGGCCTGCGGGCTTCGAATGTCGATGCGCTTGAGCTGGTCCTCGGCCGATACCTTGCGTTCGACTAGCTCCGAGAGTTTTGCCTGGACCTCACGCAGCTCCGTGGCGACTTCGCTGCGCAGATCCTGATCGATCTGGATGATCTGCAGGCGGATTTCCGACGTGTGACCTTTCGACTGCGCTATCGCCGCGATCAACTGCCCGTGTTCAGCCTCCAGCCGCACGGCCTCGCGCTCGAGCGCGGTGATGCGATCGATCGAGACCAGCTTGCGCTCCCATAATGTGCGCATGCCCGCGAGCTCGGTTCCGATCAGCTTGATTTCCTGGCTCTTGGCGTCCTTTTGCTCGGTCAGGCCGGAGACTTCTTCGGCGAGCTGGGAGATACGTTCCGCCAACTGCGCCTTCTGGCCAGCGCGTGCCTGCCGGCGGAACTCGAAGAGCGACTGCTCTCCGGCCATTGTTCCGCTGACATCC
>NZ_RZRW01000126.1:0-12075 GCF_003998745.1 Mesorhizobium sp. M7A.F.Ca.US.014.04.1.1
GGTCGATCAGGAAGGACGGAATGCCTGCGTCCTTGGCCTTCTGTACCGCGGCGACGGTGGCGTCGGCGCCGGCATTGTCGAGGATGATCGCCTTGGCGCCGCGGCCGATCGCGGTGTCGATCAGCTCGGACTGCTTGTTGGCGTCGTCGTCATGGACCAGCACCAGCGCCTCGTAGCCGAGTTCCTTGGCCTTGGCTTCGGCGCCGACGGCTTCCGCCTTGAAGAACGGATTGTCGTGCGAGGGCGTGATGATGGCAATGAGATCCGCCGCATAGGCGGGCACGGCCGTGCCAAGCGCCAGCATGCCGGCGAAAGCCGCAAGCGTCATTCTGCGTGTAAGTTTCATGAAGTCCTCCCGTTTGAAAAATTGCCTTGGTTACCGAAAGCATCTGTCGGCATCCGAATTCGTCAGGCGGCGCGGGCGGCGGATCGCTTCGGGGCTAAAGAGCCGTTTGCCGGCTTCCCTCCACGGATCGTTGCTCCCCAGCCATCCTCCACTCGCCCACCGTACTCCTGCCAAAACCCTGTCGATCCGAGCCATGAACAGCTAAGCCAACTGGTATGATGAGTCAACCACGAATTCAGGTGATATGTACCTGATGAGCTACGATGCCGAGCGTCGGCAACGGTACGGCGACGTCGCGGCGGCAGCGCCTCTCCTCTTCAGGTGATACGCTGAATGCTGGCGGCGATCTCTTCCGGCTCGAACACGCGCTTCCAGTCGTCCCGCATCAGCACCGGCTTGCCGAACTCGATCGCCTTGTTGCAGGCATCCGAGAAAACGCCCTTGGTCTCGCCGAAAATGACGGCGCCCAGCACGTTCATATGGCCGAGCAGGAAGTCGAGCGCCGCCTGCTGGTCGACGCCGCGTGCCACGACCTCGTCGACGGCTTCCTTCATGACCACCAGCAGCGAGGCGCACACCGTCTCCGAAAGCCCGGGTTCCAGCAGCGCCATCTGTTCGACGCTGACGCGGTGCGAACGCATGACCGGCGCCCAGATGATCTTCGCGATCGCCTCGCCCTTGGCGTAATCCTCTTCCGGCCCCTGCATCAAGGCGCTGACCATATGCTGCTTGGCCTTGACGCCGCCGAAATAGTCCTTCTTTGCCGCCATATCTGTTTCGTCGTTGAAGATCGGCGGATGGCAGGGGTGGGTGACGAAATAGGTGAGGTCCGGTCGATTCGGCAGGTGGCCGGCGAAGGGTGCCGCCGCGTCGAGCACCACCACCATGGTGCCCGGCGCCAGCTTGCTCTCGATGCTGGTCGCCACCTTGCCGATATGCGTGTCGGGAACGGCCAGGATCACCACATCGGCGCCCTTGAGCGCTTCGTCGGCGCTGACAGTATCGAAACCCAGCCCGGTCTTCAGCCGTTCGCGGCCGGCATCGCTGACCTCGACATGGCGTATTGTGTAGGGCGACCCGCGAAAATTGGTCGACAGGCGGTAGCCCATTTTCCCACCGGCACCGAACAGCGCAATCGTTGTCATTTGGTCACTACTCCTGATCTCAGCGGACGGTATCGCCCGTCGTCAACTGATCAACTGGTATAATCACGCTACCACATTTTGGCAATCCGATAATGACAATGAGGATGCGGGTCATGTGCTTCGCCGCGTCATCGGCTGCCGCCCTCGCAAGCTCAAGCACGAGAACCATGGATGACGCGCTCGGGATATGATCTCTAGATCACCAGAAGAAGCCCGCGCTTGCCCGCTGAGTGCGCATGAGCGCTGCTCTGCCATCCCCAGAAATAGGAGGCATGTGATAGGGGTCGGAGGTCGGGCCGGGCGCTACTTCAAAAGATCGACCAGCATGTCGAAAGCCGCATCGATATCGCCGCGAACCGCCGCCTGAACTGCCTGCTCGTCCCGGTCGCGCAGGGCCGCAAACATCTGTTGATGGTATGTGTTCGCGGTCGAGTAGGATCCATGCAGCATATTGAAATAGGGGCTGATCTGCAGCCATAGATCCTTGATGATCTTGAGCAGGGTTTCGGATCCCGCTGCTCGGTAGATTGCGAAGTGGAAGGTATAATTCGCCCTGAGATAGGCCTTTACGTCGTCCGCGCCATTCGCGCGTTCCAGTGAGTCCAGATCGCGCGCGAAAATCGCAAGATCCGCATCACTGCGGTTCTGTGAGGCCCAGCCGGCGGCGATGGCCTCTATCTCAAAACGTACATTTCGCAAATCGGTGAGCCGCTCGCGGCTGAGCGCCGGAATACCAATGGAGCGCCCGGATACTACCGTCAGCGCGTTGGCTGCCGTCAGGCGCCGCAGCGCTTCCCTGACCGGCATCGGACTGACGCCAAAGGCGTCGGCGAGGCTCTGAACCGTGACCATCTCGCCCGGCACGATGCTGCCGTCGAGAATCAGTTCGGTGACCTGGTTGTAGACCCGGTCCTGCAGAGTTTCCTTGGACAGTGGAATGATCTCGACACCAGGCTTCCTGAACGCCGATCCAGCCATCTCCGGTCAACCTTCCCGCCCATGGGCGACACTATTGCTTGTGCCGGAATGCAAGGTTCGTGGTGCCACGTCAAGCGGCCGACATAGCCCGTTTTGATATAAACGATTTCATCATTGATATTTGATCAAATCATGATACGGTCGCTGGCATCGAATGACAAGGGTTTACGTTTTGTGCCCTTGGGAGGCATTTGGTCGTTCTGTTTGGGAGGAGTTCCACATGGGTATCGGATCGAAAGTCCGGCGGCTCGCGCTGCTGGCCGGCATGGCTGCGTGCGCCTTCGGCCTGTCCGCCGCGCAGGCCGCCGAGAAGCACAAGATCTTTCTCAGCATGAGCTACATCGGCAATGATTGGCAGGCGGAGGCGGCCAATATGGTCAAGGCCATGGCCGCTCATAAGAGCCTGGCCGACAAGGTCGACCTGCAGGTCCAGGTCGCTGGCCCCAACGCGCAACGCCAGATTCAGCAGATCAACGCAATGGTGCAAAGCGGCGCCGAAGCCATTGTCGTGTATCCGATCTCGCCGACCGCGCTCAACCAGGTCGTCAAGAATGCCTGCGACAAGGGCGTGAAGGTCTTTGCGTACGACGCCGAGATCACCGAGCCTTGTGCCTACAACGTCCACATAGACCAGCTGGAAGCGGGCAGGGTGACCGCCGAATGGCTGGTCAAGAAGCTCAATGGCAAGGGCAACATCATCGCCATCACGGGCGTCCCGGGAACATCCGTTGACGATCAGCGGACAAAGGCCGCCAAGGAAGTCTTCGCCAAGTATCCTGATATCAAGATCGTCGGCGAGGCTGTCGGCATGTGGAGCCAGGCGGTCGCCCGCACCGAACTTTCGAAAATCCTGGCCACCCGCAATTGGGACGACATCAACGGACTGTGGATGCAGGTCGGCTGCTTCACCGCCAACTCGATGCAGCTCGAGGCTGGCAAGAAGACCAGCGAACTCCTGCCTTGCGCCGGCGAAGGTTCCAATGGCGGCCGCATCCAGATGCTGCCGGAGGGCACCGAAGTCGAAGGTGCCGCTCCTCCTTATGCACCGGCGGGCGCACAACGCATTTCCTATGCCTCGCCGCCTTATTCGGGTGCGCTGGCGCTGAAGCTTGCCGTCGAGGCGATCGAAGGCAAGGACGTGCCGAAGACCACCATCCTGCCGCTGCCGGTCGTTACCAATGAGACGATCAAGCTGTGCGACGAAGGCACATGGGCGGAGATGAAGGCCGGCTGCAACGCCTTCAAGCCGTCGCTGGTCTCCAATCCGGGCTGGTTTGCCTCGATCTTCTCGGACCAGACACCCGAGGTCGGCCTTAATGCTGCCCTCGTCGGACAACCGGAGAACTAAGCCTCCCAAGGCCCGTGTGACGATGCACGGACAACTGTCCGTGCGTCGTCAATCCATGCCAAGCCGGCGATCGAGGACAATGACAGAACACTCCGAGCTCCCCGCCGTCGAGATCGACGGCATCAGCAAGGCGTTCGGCCCGACCGTCGCGCTGGACGGCGTGTCGTTTGCGATCGCGCCCGGCAGCGTCCATGCCCTGCTCGGTGAAAACGGAGCCGGCAAGTCGACACTGGTGAAGCTGCTGTCCGGGCTGGTCCGGCCGAGCCAAGGCCATGTCCGTGTCTTCGGCAAGGAGATCGCTTACGGCGCACCGCGCGCAGCACATGCGCTCGGCATGCAGACAGCATTCCAGGAGATGACCCTGGTGCGCGATCTCTCCGTGCTCGACAACATGCTGCTGCCTTACGCCCCCGTCGGCATCTCCGGCCTGATCCGCCGCGGTGCCGCCCGCACGGCCGTCCGCCGCCATATCGAAGATCTCGGTTTTTCCGTCGATCTCGATGCCGAGGTGAGCGAGCTCGAGCTTTCGGTGCGCCAGAAGATCGAGATCGCGCGCGCCGTCTACCGCAAGCCGCGCATCCTTTTGCTCGACGAACCGACCTCGACGCTCGCCGGACGCGACGTCGACTGGCTGGGCGACATCATCGCCAGGCTGAAGACGGCGGGTACCACCATCGTCTTCATCACCCACCGCATGCGCGAGGTCCGCGCTTTTTGCGACACGCTGACGATCCTGAGAAACGGCCGCCACATCGTCACCGCGCCGGTCGCCGATGTCTCGGATGCCGACGTCATCGAAAAGATCATCGGCCGCAGCATCGAGCAGACCTTTCCGCCCAAGCCGGACAGCGCCCAGGCCTTCGGTCCGCCGGTTCTGGGCGTGCGCGACCTCAAGGTCGGACGCAAGCTCGACGGCGCCGGCTTCGATCTGCGCAAGGGCGAAATCCTCGGCGTCGCCGGGTTGCAAGGCATGGGCCAGCAGGACCTGTTCCTGGCCTGCTTTGGCATGGCCGAGATCGAGCGCGGCCACATCCTCGTCGACGGCCGCAAGGTCTGGCTCGGTTCGCCGGCCGATGCCTTGCGCCCCAACATGGCCATCGGCCTGGTGCCGGAAGACCGCAAATCCGAAGGCCTGTTCCTGAAATTGTCGGGCAGCCAGAACGCCACGCTGCCGGTGATATCGCGCTTCACACGGCTAGGCCTTGTCGACGCGCAAGCCGAGACCCGCTCCGTCGAGGCGGCATTCGCCACTGTCGAGGTCGACCGCCGCGCGCTGTGGACGCGGGCCGGTGCGTTTTCCGGCGGCAACCAGCAGAAGATCGCCATCGCCAAGTGGCTGGTGGCGCAGAGCCGCATCCTGCTGTTGTTCGATCCCACCCGAGGCATCGACGTTGGCACCAAGCACGAGCTTTATGTGATGATGCGAAACTACGTGGCTTCGGGCGGTTCGATCCTGCTGCACTCGACGGAGATCCCCGAACTCGTTCACCAATGCGACAGGGTGCTGGTCCTCTATGACGGGCGCATCGCCGCCGAACTCGAAGGCGACGCTATCACCGAACCGGCCATCATGCGCCCGGCGCTCGGCCATGCCGGGGAAGCCGCCGCATGAGCAGCGCAGCAGCCTCATCCCCTGTTCCCGGCGGCTTCGGACTGCGCCGTGCGCTGGTGCGCAATCGCGGCGCGCTGATCGCCGCGGCCGTCCTGGCGATCCTGCTCTTCGTCGTCGACTGGATCAGCGCTGGGCCGCTGACCTATTTCGATGTGTCGTTCCTGTCGAGCGGCGGCGCCACCTCGGCGCTCGCGGCGATCGGCCAGACGATCGTGATCCTGTCGGGCGGCTTCGACCTGTCCGCCGGCGCGGTGATATCGCTGGTCAATGCCGTGCTGGCATCGAGCATGGATCCGATGGCGCCAGGCGCAAGCATCCTCCTGTGGACCACCGTCGGCATCGGCGTCGGCATGGCGGTGGGCGCCTTCAACGGCTTCTTCATCGCGGTGCTGCGCATGCAGCCGATCGTGGTGACGCTGTCCACCATGTTCATCCTGCAAGGTGTCACGCTGCTGGTGATGGACAAGCCCGGCGGCTTCGTGTCGCCCGATCTCGGCACCTTCTATCTCGGCGACGCGATCGCCGGCTGGCTGCCGATGCCGCTGGTGGTGATCGGTGTCGTCCTGCTCGCCTGGTTCTGGCTGAAGGGAACCCGCTTCGGCACAGCACTCTACGCGCTTGGCAGCGATCCGGAGTCGGCCGCTTCCGTCGGCATCAATGTCGTTCTGGTGCGCTTTGCCGTCTATGTCATCGCCGGCGGCTGCTATGGCCTTGCCGGCGTGTTCATCAGCGCCCAGACCGGCAGCGGCGATCCGCTGGTCGGCAATCCGCTGCTCTTGTCGATGTTCGCGGCGGTCGTCGTCGGCGGCACGCGCCTCGGTGGCGGGCAGGGCGGCCCGGTGGGCTCTGTCTTCGGCGCCTTTATCCTGATGATCGTGGTGAACATCCTGCTGGTGCTCAACGTATCGGCCTATTATGCGACCATCGCCGAAGGCACCATTCTGGTACTGGCGGCACTTGCCGGCTCGATCTCGCATGCATCGGTGCTTGCCGTGCAACTGCGCGCCGCGCGTGCCCGGCTCGCCGCCTGGCGCGCCGGCATATTGCCCTCGCAACTCGAGCGCGTGGACCGGCGTCTCAAGATCGCCGAGCCAGCCCATGCCCAGCGCAGTCCGGCATCGCCGCGCCCTGCCTTCCATCTGCGCAATGCGGAAACGCTGCGCTATGCGCTGCCGGCCTATGTCTGCCTGCTGCTCATCGTGCTTGTCACCCAGATCTGGCTCGGCCGCGCCATCCTCAATCCGGGCTATTGGAATTCGCTGCTGGTGCTATCCTCCTTCCTAGCCGTCCTGGCGCTCGGACAGGGAACCGTCATCCTGACCGGAGGCCTCGATCTCTCCGTGCCGTGGACGATCGGCATCTCCGGCATCATCCTGGCGGGCATGGTCAACGGCTCCGACGCCGCCCTTGTCTACGCCTTGCCGGTCGTCCTGGTGATGGCCTGCGCCATCGGCTTCGCCAATGGTTTCGGCATCGTCTATCTCGGCATCTCGCCGATCGTCATGACGCTCGCCACCAACGGCATTCTGCAAGGCTGTGCGCTGCTCTATTCGCAGGGAACGCCGGCCGGGTTTTCCTCGCCGATGCTGCGCTGGGTCATGACGGCCAAGCTCGCCGGCCTGCTGACTCCAATCGTGCTGCTGATGGTCGTCTTTGTCGTCGCAGCGGTACTCCTGCTTGGCCGCACCCCGTTCGGAAGGCGCGTCTACGGCATCGGCAACGGGCTGCGCGCGGCGCGCTTGTCGGGCATCGGCGTCGAGCGCACGCTGATCCTGGTCTACATGCTTTCGGCCGTCTGCGCGGCTGTTGTCGGCGTCATGCTGACCGGCTTTTCGGGTCAGGCGAGCCTCGGCATGGGCGACGACTATCTATTGCCGTCGATCGCCGTGGTGGTGGTCGGCGGCGCGCTGATCACCGGCGGGCGCGGCCACTATCTCGGCATGCTCGGCGGCGTGTTGTTGCTGACGGCACTGCAGATGCTGCTCGCCGGCACCACGCTTCCCTATGCCACGAGGGCAATTCTTTACGGACTGGTCGTTCTGGGCGCCGTCATGGCGCTGCGCGAACGGCGGCTGCAATGAGAAGGACATGACCATGAGCACAAGGGCGCCGGCATCGGCGGACGAATTTTTGACCGGGCTGAAAGGCCAGCGCGTGCTGGTGACGGCGGGCGCAGGCGGCATCGGGTTTGCCATAGCCGACACGCTGTCACGCCTCGGCGCCCGCATCGTCGTCTGCGACGTTTCCGACGAGGCGCTGGCCGCTGCTCCCAGCAAGATCGACCTGGTCGCGGCGGTCAAGGCCGACGTCTCGCGCGACGAGGACGTCGACCGTCTGTTCGAGGCGGTCGAGAAAAAACTCGGCGGGCTCGATGCGCTGATCAACAATGCCGGCATTGCCGGGCCGACCGGCGGTGTCGACGAGATCGATCCGGCGGACTGGCGGCGCTGCATCGACATCTGCCTGACCGGCCAGTTCCTGTGCGCCCGGCGCGCGGTGCCGCTGATCAAGGCGGCGGGCGGCGGTTCGATCGTCTCGATGTCGTCGGCCGCCGGCCGCCATGGCTACGCCTTCCGCACACCCTATTCGGCGGCCAAGTTCGGTGTCATCGGTTTCACGCAAAGCTTGGCCAAAGAGCTCGGGCCGCACGCCATCAGGGTCAACGCCATCCTGCCCGGCATCATCGAGGGCCCCCGCATCGAAGGTGTTATCTCGGCGCGCGCCAAGCAGGTCGGTATCAGCCACGAGGAGATGACCGGGCGCTATCTGCAGAACATCTCGCTGCGTCGCATGACCAGCCCCTATGATGTCGCGTCGATGGTCGCCTTCCTGCTCTCCGATGCGGGGATCAACATTTCCGGCCAGTCGCTCGGCGTCGACGGCAACGTCGAAACACTTTGAGGAACAAACCATGGCCAATGTCGCGATCGTCGGAAGCGGGTTCATCGGGCGGGCCTGGGCGATCAGCTTCGCCCGCGCCGGCCATGACGTGCGGATGTGGGACCAGTCGCCCACTGCCCCAGGTGGAGCCCGCGACTACATTGCCGGCGTGCTCGGCGATCTCGCCCAGAACGATCTTCTGCGGGGACAGCAAGCCGGTGAGGTTCTTGACCGTATCTCCGTTGTCGCCGAGCTTGAAGAGGCGTTGGCAGGTGCCGTGCATATCCAGGAGAACACGCCCGAGAATCTCGAGGTGAAGCGCAAGGTGTTCTCCTTGATCGACACGCTTGCCGATCCGCGAACAGTCATCGCCAGTTCCACCTCGGCGCTGTTGCCGTCGAAATTCACCGACCATCTGCAAGGGCGGCAGCGCTGCCTGGTCGTGCATCCGATCAACCCGCCCTATCTCATTCCGGCGGCCGAAATCGTGCCGGCGCCGTGGACCTCGGCCGAGACGGTCGAGAGAACCCGCGCCTTCCTCGTCGACGCCGGCCACGCGCCACTGGTCATGCAGCACGAGCTTGACGGCTTCATCATGAATCGCCTGCAAGGCGCATTGCTTGAGGAAGCTTTCCGGCTTGTCGCCGATGGCTACGCCAGTGTCGAGGATGTCGACGTCGGCATCCGCGACGGGCTGGCGCTGCGCTGGTCGTTCATGGGGCCGTTCGAGACCATCGATCTCAATGCACCCGGCGGCGTGCGCGACTATGTCGAGCGCTATCAGGGCATCTATTCCAACATCTTTCCCCAGACGCAGCGGCGCGTCGACTGGGCCGGCAAGGTCATCGATACAGTCGAGGCTGATCGCCGCAAGCGACTGCCACAGCAAAGCCTAGGCGACCGGCAGGTGTGGCGTGACCGCCGGCTCATGGCGCTCGCCGCCCACAAGAGAAAATCGGATCAGGAGTTTGGAGAATGACGCAAACCAGTCGCAAGCCGGGACCTGCACAGACCAGGGGCAAGGTCATCATCACCTGCGCGGTGACGGGCGCCATCCACACGCCGACCATGTCGCCCTATCTGCCGATCACGCCCGACCAGATCGCTTCGGAGGCGATCGCGGCGGCGGAAGCCGGTGCCGCGATCCTGCATCTGCATGCCCGCGATCCGGAAACCGGCAAGCCCGACCAAACGCCGGAGGCCTTCGCCCGCTTCCTGCCGCGCGTCAAGCAAGGCACCAACGCCGCCATCAACATCACCACCGGTGGCAGCCCCTACATGAAGGTCGAGGAGCGCGTGCGCCCGGCCGCCCAGTTCAAGCCGGAAGTCGCCTCGCTCAACATGGGCTCGATCAATTTCGGGCTCTATCACCTGGCCGACAAATACGAGACCTTCAAGTTCGATTGGGAAAAGCCGCATCTGGAAGCGACGCGCGACCTCGTCTTCCGCAACTCATTCAAGGACATCGAGTACATTCTGGCGACCTGCTACGACAACGGCACGCGCTTCGAGTTCGAGTGCTACGACATCGCCCATCTGTACAACCTTTCCCACTTCGCCGACCGTGGGCTGGTGAAGCCGCCTTTCTTCGTGCAGTCGGTGTTCGGGCTGCTCGGCGGCATCGGCACGCATCCAGAAGACGTCGCCCATATGAAGCGCACTGCCGACCGGCTGTTTGGCGACCAGTTCCGGTGGTCGGTGCTGGGCGCCGGCGCCAGCCAACTGCGCATCGCCGCGCAATCGGCGGCCCTTGGCGGCAACATCCGCGTCGGGCTGGAGGACAGTCTGTGGGCGGGCAAGGGCAAGCTTGCCAAATCGAACGCCGAGCAGGTCTTGCTGGCCCGCAAGATCATCGAAGGACTCGGCATGGAGGTGGCGACGCCCGACGAGGCACGCGAAATCCTGTCATTGAAAGGCGGGGACAAGGTCGCTTTCTGAGGCGGCCCGAGCAATCGCCGCGAGACGCAAAACGGAGGAGGACGGCATGAAGATCGAAGTCGTGGTGGACGTGAAGACCACACTGGGCGAAGGACCGCTGTGGGACGTCGAACAGGAACGACTCTACTGGATCGACAGCTTCGACGGGCGCGTGTTTCGGGCGACCGCCGACGGGCGCGAGATCCGGTCATGGGACGTGCCGATGAAGATCGGCTCAATGGCGCTGCGCAAGGACGGCGGCGGCGCTGTCGTCTCGCTGCAGCGCGGCTTCCATCTGCTCGATTTCGCCACCGGCGAGGTGACGCTGATCCACGATCCCGAGCCGGACAAGCCGATGAACCGGCTCAACGACGGCAAGGTCGACCGGCGCGGCCGTTTCTTCGCCGGCTCCATGGATACGATGGAAGAGGGGCCGTCCGGCGGTCTCTACAGGCTCGATCCGGATTTTTCCGTCACCCGGATCGATTCCGGCATCATCTGCTCCAACGGTCCATGCTGGAGCCCCGACGACCGCACCTTCTATTTCGCCGATACCTGGACCGGCGAGATATGGGCCTACGACTACGATATCGCCACCGGTGCCGCCACCAACAGGCGTACCTTCGTGCGCGTCGACACCAGCCGAGGCGGTGCGGCGGACGGCTCGACCGTCGATGCCGAGGGCTATCTCTGGAATGCGCTGGTCTATGACGGAAGGCTGGTGCGCTACGCGCCCGATGGCAGCATCGATCGCATCATCGACATGCCGGTCAAGAAGATCACCAGCGTCATGTTCGGCGGACCGAAGCTCGACACCCTCTACGTCACCTCGATGGCCAAGCCGCCGCTGCCGCGTTTTCCCGGCGACGGCGTTTTGCGCGGCAGCCTGTTCGCCATATCAGGCCTTGGCGTTAGGGGCGTTGCGGAACCGCGCTTCGGCGGCTGACGCCAGGCAAGCGAAGCGCCGGTAAAATACGCAGATCAGGCCTTGGCGCAGGAATTCGGGCAAGTCTGGCAATTGATGCCGAACGTGTGCATATACAGGCATACATATATCCATGCAGAGGGGTTTCCGTTAGGCTGAGCGCCCCGCGTCAAACGGGAGCATCGATTGCCAGGATTTGCGGAAAGCGTGATGCAGGGGCCGCGAACCGTGGCCGAACAGGTCGCCAATGTCCTGCGCGAAGCGATTGCCAGTGGCACCATCAAGGCGGGCACTTCGCTGCGCCAGGACGAATTGGCCGAGCAGTTTGGCTTCAGCCGCATGCCAATTCGTGACGCCCTTCGCCAATTGGAAGCCGAAGGCATTGTTTCCATCCATCCGACAAAAGGCGCGCAGGTCGCCCGGATGGACAGCGCCGAGATCAGTGAAATCTATGCACTGCGCGAATTGCTCGAATGCGAGGCGTTGCGGCTTTCGCTTCCCAATCTCGCCGGTGACAGGCTCGACGAGGCGGAACAGGTTCTCGATCAGATCGACGCGGAGCGCAATGTCGGCCGATGGGGCGCGCTGAACCGTGCCTTTCATCTGGCTCTCTACGATGCCTGCGGCAACAATCGATTGCTGGCCTTAATCGAGGCGCACCACAATGCCGCCGATCGCTACGTCCGCATCCTGCTGTCGAACCTGGACTATCGCAGCCGCTCGCAGACGGAGCACCGCGATCTGCTGGCCGCCTGCCGGCGGCGCGACGGCGACAGGGCCATAGGCATTCTGAGGCAGCATCTTCGCGAGGGAAGCGAGACGCTGGTCAGCGCGATCAGGGAAGATGGCCTGTCGCGAAAATCCTGACGACATGGCTTGAGTTGCCTCTGCGCACGATCACTGCCACATATTGCAACATCGCTA
>NZ_RZRW01001260.1:0-725 GCF_003998745.1 Mesorhizobium sp. M7A.F.Ca.US.014.04.1.1
CATCCGGATCGTCCCGCCGAGACATCAGCGACGGCGGAAAACCGATGGCGTCCGCACCATCGCGCTCGGCCTTGAGACGTGCCAGGCGGGCATCGAGTTCATCCGCGCTCTTGGTGACAATGGCCAGATTGGCGCGGGTGACTGTTTCATCCAGATGAATCAGAACCTGTCCCGCTTGCACGGCATCGCCTTCGCGCACGAAGATTTGGCCGACCACGCCGCCCGTCGGATGCTGCACCTTTTTGACGCTGGAATCGACAACCAGCTTTCCCGATCCAATGACCGCGCCAGAGAGGTCGATCACGGCGGCAAGGCTGCCCGCTCCACCGACCAGTAGGATGGAGGTCGCAATGCCGCCAAGCAGATAACGTCGAATGGCCCGGTCGACCACCGATGGCGCCCTCTCCGGCATCAGAGCGCCGCCTCTTCAGGACTTGGGACAACTTTCAACGGAACGCTGTTGGGACGGGTCACATTGGTCATGATCTCATTCTTCGGGCCAAAGGCCTGAATGCTGCCGTTCGTCATGACAAGGATCTGGTCAAGACTTTGCAATGCACTCGGGCGATGCGCCACCACGATGGCCATGCCGCCTCTGTCGCGCACGCCTTGGATCGCCGCCGTCAAGGCGGCTTCGCCATCGGCATCGAGATTGGAATTCGGCTCGTCGAGTATGACAAGAAACGGATCGCCATAGAGAGCACGCGCCAAAGCGACCCTCTGTC
>NZ_RZRW01001261.1:0-725 GCF_003998745.1 Mesorhizobium sp. M7A.F.Ca.US.014.04.1.1
TGACGGCGCTGCCGCAGGCGCTCGAACTCGGTGCGGCGAAAAGCTACTTCCTGTTCGGCGTTGACCCCGGCATCTGGAAGGAAAAGCAGCTGTCCGCCGATGTGCCGGTGGCGATGAGCTGTGTCCCGGTGTGCTGGGGCGAGTCCTCGAACCCGAAGGCCAAGGCTTATTTCGACGCCTACTTCGCCGCGGGCGCGCCGCATGGCGTGACCTCGTCGGTGTCGCTGCTCTACCACGATTACGTCCACTTCCTCGTCGAAGCCTGGCAGAAGGCCGACAGTTTCGATCCGGACAAGACGGTCGACGCATTGCTGAGCCTCCACCACCAGGGCGTGGTCTCGGATGATTTGACCTTTAACCAGACCCACCAGGTCACCCACGCGACGGAAGTCTGCGCGGCGGCACCCGGCGGCGCCATCTCCTGCGCCATGCAGCAGCCCCCGGCCGAAGCGCCGAAGAGCTGAAGCTTCATCATACCCGAGTTGGCGGAATCCACCGCCAACTCCCTTTCTTGCAAGACAGGCAGGTCTCGATCGCCGTGGATATCTTCATCCAGCAAATCCTCAACGGCCTTTCCATCGCCAGCGTCATCACGCTCATCGCCATTGGCGTGACGCTGATCTTCGGCCTCACCGGCATCATCAATTTCGCTCATGGCGAATTCCTCATGATCGGCGGCATCGTCACTTGGCTCGCCGTCAGCGCGGGCCTCGGCTTTCCCATAG
>NZ_RZRW01001262.1:0-724 GCF_003998745.1 Mesorhizobium sp. M7A.F.Ca.US.014.04.1.1
GTCAGACGCTTGATGCTTGGCGGCCCCTGATTTTCGGAGAGCGGATTGGGCCAGGCATAATCGTCATTGCTGACTAGCACGGTTTCCTGGCTGATGACGAAGCTCTCAAGCTTGAAAGGCCCGGTTCCCACAGCTTCCGTCACGCCGTAGCCGTCACTCACTGCGTCATAGGACTTCGGGCTCGGGATTCCCATGAACACGTTCGCCAAATAATAGATGAGATTTGGCTCTGGCCGCTTCATGATGAACCGGAACGCATGGTCATCGATGATCTCGACGTGGTCGATGGCGTCGACCATGAACTGATTCTCGGTGCCCGCGTATTTCGAGATCCACCACGGGATCGTGTGCGCGTTGAAGGGCTCGCCATCGTGGAACTTGACGCCCTGACGCAATGTGAAGCTCCAGCTCATCCCGTCCGGGGAATTTTCCCAAGATTGCGCGAGATGCGGATGGTAGGACTGATCGGCATCCATCTCGATCAGCCTGTCGTAGATCAAATAGGCTCCAAGATTGAGATAGGTGCCGCGGATCGGGTCGTAGTTGGGGCAGCCATTGCTGCTGCTGCCAAGCACCAGCACAAGCTCGTCCTGCGAGGCATGCGCAGGAGGAGACAGCACTCCAACCCCTGCGGCCAGCGACAGACCAGATGCCGAGATCAGAAACTCGCGTCTATTCATATTCTCTCCCCTTTTTTAGTTTTTTTGACGGCATTCCTGAGTGG
>NZ_RZRW01001263.1:0-724 GCF_003998745.1 Mesorhizobium sp. M7A.F.Ca.US.014.04.1.1
GTGCGGCGACTACAATGTCGTTCCAACTCCGATTGATGCCGTGGTGCCGCGACGATGGATCGGCGATGCGGTTTACTTTCCCGAGAGTCGCCAAGCCTATGCCGCGATGCTCGAGGACGGCTGGATCGACGCGGTCAGGCGCATCCATCCGGAAAAGGGGGTCTATACGTATTGGAACCACTCCTATGGGGGCGGCTACGACAAGAGTTCTGGCCTGCGAATGGACCATCTGCTGGTCAGTCCCTCGTTGTCGTCCCGGCTTCGCAATGCGGGGGTGGATGCAGAGACGCGAGGATGGGAGAAGCCGAGCGATCATGCGCCTGCATGGATAGAACTTGATAGCCCGAGTTGAGACTTGAAATGCCGTCCGATTCAGACGGTGCTGGCTGCTCCAGACTTCGCCCCCTTTGTCCGACATTTGTAGTCATTCTTCGGACCACGTGGCATCGCGAATTACTTTTGCCAACGAGCGGAATATTGTGTTTGGATCTCCATACGATCCGCACGAGCAGGTAATTGGGAACGACAGCATCGAATGCGTGGGAACTGACCACGTTGCTTCACGCGGGCAAACGCGTCAGTCTGTAGAATCGAGGCTTGTCTCGGCTATGTATGCAATGGACGACCGACCTTTGTTTATGAAATCCAGCATCGACAACCTCCCGCCACCAAAACAGCGCGAGCTGAGAAAGACGGTCAAACTCCTTCTCGAGGAGTTTGAGGA
>NZ_RZRW01001264.1:0-720 GCF_003998745.1 Mesorhizobium sp. M7A.F.Ca.US.014.04.1.1
CCAGTAGAGCCTGTTGCTCCGGTATCACCGGTCGAGCCAGTCGCTCCTGTATCGCCCGTCGCACCTGTGGCTCCGGTATCGCCTGTGGCACCCGTTGAGCCCGTGGCACCGGTATCGCCCGTAGCACCCGTTGCTCCGGTATCGCCTGTTGGTCCGGTATCCCCGGTCGAACCTGTTGCACCAGTATCGCCAGTCGCGCCTGTGGCGCCGGTCGCACCAGTAGCCCCGGTTGCGCCCGTAGCGCCGGTCGCACCAGCGGCCCCTGTCGCACCCGCGGTGCCAGTGCTCGCGAGGGTTAATAGGCCACCATTAAAGTGGTCGCCATCGTTGCCCGCGGCGCCTGGGTTGTTGATTGGCGTGGTAGCGAAAAGATAACCCGGTTGGTTGCCCGCCGTGACGGGGTCAGCGTCGGCGACAAAAGTAAGTGTGCCGTATAGGCGGAAGCCAGAGTCATAGATGAGATAAGTATGGCCAATATCTGGAACTGTTACTGTTATCGAGAATTTTGGAGCCACGGCATTGGCTGCGGATGGCAACTGAAAGCTACCTACAACCGTATCATCGGTTGTAGCTGGCGTATTAATTGTATCAATCAAGTAGTACGTGTTGATATTGTTACTTGATCCAGTATCTATAGTGCCGGTAAGTGTCAGATCGCCCGCAGCCAGAACCCCCACGTAATCCGCCGCGCCTTCAGAGGTTAGTGGCGGCAGGGGCGAG
>NZ_RZRW01001265.1:0-720 GCF_003998745.1 Mesorhizobium sp. M7A.F.Ca.US.014.04.1.1
GTTCCACGGTCAAGGGTCTCGAGCATGGCAATCAGGTCTTCAGTCAGAATGGCTTCCTTTTGCCGGGGAGGGGAGGCGTGGGTGTTGCGAATGCCGGCCAGCACAGTGGCGATATGCCGGTCCTTCCTGTCCAATGGCTGGCCACGCTGAGAAAAATTCCAGGTCATCGAGGAGAGACGTCGCTCGATGGTCGAGACGGCGTTCGGCTTCTTGTCGCCCGTCACCTTACCGGACGCGCAGGCCGTGATGTAAAGGCCAACGACCTGCGGGTCGGGCGGCAACACATCGAGATGCTGGCGGCGCGCCCAGGCGCAAAAATGCTTCCAATCGGCGGCGTAGGCGCGCCGGGTGTTCGCCGAGCTTGCTGCCTCGACGTAATCGCGCGCGCGCTCGGCGAGCCCTTCCAGGTGCGCCGGCAGGGGAGGGGCGTTTTGCGGCTCGCAGGGTGCCTGCGCCATTTCCATGACGATATCGACAATATCAGGCAAGTCGTCGGCTGGAGGCGAGGGAGGGGAGGTGCTGGCGATCGCGGTCGTGCTGTGGGACGGCACTGAGCTGTCCTCAGGACGATTTTCGCGGCTCAGGTCGACGATAGGGGCCATTCTGCTAGCATGGCTTGTAACGAACGATAATGCAACATTATCATTCATTATATCTGCACGACAGGCTGTGCGTTTTTGCGCGAAAGCCATGGCCATAAGCGCACCGGCACTTTACCCT
>NZ_RZRW01001266.1:0-716 GCF_003998745.1 Mesorhizobium sp. M7A.F.Ca.US.014.04.1.1
GGCCGGAGATCGCCATCGCCGCCTTCATGGCGCGTGAAGCTGCCGCCCTGCCCCCCTTCTACCTGCTCGCCGATCCGGCGCTGATCGCCTCCCGGGCGCGCCTGCTCGGCCTCTCGCTGCCGATCGCCGAAGCCACCCCGGCACAAGCGGCGCAGGTCTTTGCCCGCGCCTTGCCGATCGTTCCGCTGGCTGCAGGCTGCATCGACAGCCCCGGCCAGCCGGATCCGGCCAATGCGGCCGCCACGATCGAGGCCATCGACCGCGCCGTCGCCGATTGCCTTGCCCGCGAAGCCTCGGCCGTGGTCACCTGCCCCATCGCCAAGAAGCCGCTCTACGATGCCGGCTTTCGCTTTCCCGGCCACACCGAATATCTGGCGCATCTGGCGGCTCGGCACAGCGGCGTCGAGGCGATGCCGGTGATGATGCTGGCAGGACCCGACCTGCGCACCGTTCCCGTCACCATCCACATAGCGCTGGCCGAGGTGCCGAAGGCACTGACCACCGAACTGATCGTCGCCACCGCGCGCATCACCGCTGCCGACCTTGCCGGCCGCTTCGGCATTGCCAGGCCACGGCTGGCGATTGCCGGGCTCAATCCACATGCCGGCGAAGGCGGCGCCATGGGCCTCGAGGACGAGCGGATCGTGCGCCCGGCGGTCGACATCCTGCGCGCCGAAGGCATCGACGCTTTCGGCCCTTTGCCGGCCGACACGTTG
>NZ_RZRW01001267.1:0-715 GCF_003998745.1 Mesorhizobium sp. M7A.F.Ca.US.014.04.1.1
GGTGATGGCGGGATCGATGGCATTGATGGCGTCGATGGCAGCGGCATCGACCGTGAAGATGCCCGGCGCCTTGGCGTGGAGGCTGACCCGCCCGGTCGCGGCAGGCTTGGCTTCGATGCCGCGAAAGGCCATGCTCCCGGCAATCGTTTGCGCGGCCGCATCCTCGCCGAGGTCGTCTTCAGCCAGAACAGCCGCAACGACCTCGGAAACACCGGCAGTCCGTAGCAGCGCCACATCTTCGGCGCTCAGCCTATGCGCCTTGCGGAAGCGGCGTTCACCAGCGGTGGTGGAGTGTGCCAGCACCGCGCCTTCCGCCGTCTCGATCGGGATCGGTCCGAATTTCACGCCGCCGCACCTTTTGCGTCCAGCCCGCGCGAGCGGAAGGCATGGATCGCCTGGGCCAACACCGCAACAGCAATCTCTCCCGGGCTGGCAGCACCAATATCGAGCCCGATCGGCGCATGAATACGGGCGATCTGGTCGGCGCTCGCGCCCAGCGCCAGCAAACGTTCGACACGCTTGGCATGCGTCTTCCTGCTGCCGAGCGCGCCGACATAGAAGCAGTTGGCGTCTAGTGCTGCCTTCAGGGCGAAATCATCGACCTTGGGATCATGGGTGACGGCGGCAAGTGCGGTGTAGCTGTCGAGCGGCTGACGCTTCAGCACATCCTCCGGCCATTCGGCATGAAGCGCCACATCGGGAAAGCGGTCCGGCG
>NZ_RZRW01001268.1:0-714 GCF_003998745.1 Mesorhizobium sp. M7A.F.Ca.US.014.04.1.1
CTGGCGTTGGGCCACCACGACCAGCCGCTTGGCGACCTTGAGCGCCGTTTCCGCGCCGTGCTGCTGCCCGACGAGCGCCAAGCCCAAATCTATTCCCGCAGTCACACCGGCCGCGGTGATCAGCCGCCCATCGCGCACATAGATCAAGTCCGGTTCGACCCTTGCCTTGGGGAACCTGGCCGCCAGAGCCTGCGCATCCTGCCAATGGGTTGTGACGCGTCGATCATCCAGGAGGCCGGCATAGCCAAGGACAAAGGCTCCGGTGCAGATTGATCCATAAACGCTCGAGCGCCACGGCAACTCTTTGACCCACTGGACCAAGTACGGTTCCGGCTCCGTCGCCGGAGGCGTCGGCGCGCCGGCCACCAGAATGATGTCGAAGCCCCCCGCTGCCTCCTCAAAGGTCAGGTCCGCTACCAGTCGCATCCCGTTCGACGCGCGTAGTGGATTGCGGTGAGCGGCAACCAATACTGTCTCATAACGGTCGGCACTGTCCAGAAACGTGTTTGCCTCGCTGAACACGTCCATCGGCCCTGCCGCGTCCAGGGCCTGAACACCCTCATAGACAACGATCGCGACAACGTGTTTCGGCACCTCTTACGGCCTCTCCAGTCAGATGCCGTACTATGCATGTAGTTAGCACACTGCAAAAGGCCCAGTCCGGTCTGTTAATCAACCAACCGAAATGTCCGTGCGTCAGGAACTGGACTTAAT
>NZ_RZRW01001269.1:0-712 GCF_003998745.1 Mesorhizobium sp. M7A.F.Ca.US.014.04.1.1
CTGTTCCTGGCGGAAGCGTTCAAGGCCGCGGTACAGATCAAGGAGTTCATCTCCGCCTGGATAACAGTACCAACCGGTCTCCAGACCCGTCTTGCAAAGGCCTTTGCAGGGCTCGGCAAGGGCGCGACGATCGGCCCACGCGTTTTCAGCCGCCAAAGCAGGATCGAACTGCGTGTCGGCCCGCTGGGGTATGAGGAGTTCAAGGCGTTCCTGCCTGGCGGGGAGCGGCTCAAGCTGTTCAAGCAGGCCGTTCGCGACATGGTCGGGGAGTCGCTCGACGTCGATCTGCGCATCGTGCTTGCGCGTGAAGCCGTACCGCCGCCCCAAATCGGAGCGGTTCGGCTCGGGCAGACCGCCTGGCTTGCGCGACCCATCGAAAGGGGCGATGCTGACGACATGCGGCTGCGGACAATCGTCGGATGGCGGCCGGAAATGACGGGGGTCGCGGCATGAGCCTGCTGCTGACACTGGAGCAAGGGCCACGCACCCAGGCGGTGCGGCAGGCCCGGCTTGACGAGGGTGAGCTGGTGATCGGCCGCAGCGCGGACGCGGGTTGGCAGATCAACGATCCCGACATGTTCGTTTCAAGGGCACATTGCAAGATCTCTGGCGGGCGAGATGGATATTTCGTCACCGACACGTCGAGCAGCGGATTGTTCATAAACGACTCCGACAGCCCGCTCGGTGCCGGCAAGTCGACGCGCCTTCAAAG
>NZ_RZRW01000127.1:0-11971 GCF_003998745.1 Mesorhizobium sp. M7A.F.Ca.US.014.04.1.1
CTGCACGAGAAGCGACATGGCGGCGCCTGCACGCTCCGCCACTTCGACAAGTCGTCGCGAATTGGAGGAATTCGGCGCGCCGACGATCAGATAGAGATCGGCGCCCGGCGCGGTGTCCTTGACGGCTTCCTGGCGGTTGGTGGTGGCATAGCAGATCGATTCCGCCGCTGGCGCCTGCAGCGCCGGAAAGCGATCCTGCAAGGCGCGGATGATGCCGGCGGTGTCCTCGACCGACAATGTGGTCTGGGTAACGAAGCCTAGCGCCTGCGGATCGGTGGGCGAGAGCTTTGCGGCATCGGCTTCGGTTTCGATCAGGGTCACCGCTCCGTCCGGGAGCTGGCCCATGGTGCCGATCACCTCGGGATGTCCGGCGTGACCAATCAACAGCACATGACGGCCGAGCCGCTGATGGCGCATCGCCTGCTTGTGGACCTTCGACACCAGCGGGCAGGTGGCATCGAGATAGAAGAGATTGCGCGCCTTCGCATCCGCCGGCACCGATTTCGGCACGCCATGCGCCGAGAACACGACGGGCGACTGCCGATGTTCGGCCGGGATCTCGGAGAGTTCCTCGATGAAGACGGCGCCAAGGCTTTGCAGCCCCTCGACGACGTAGCGGTTGTGCACGATTTCATGGCGGACGTAGACCGGCGCGCCATATTTCTTCAGCGCCAGCACGACGATCTGGATGGCACGGTCGACACCGGCGCAAAAACCGCGCGGCTGGCAGAGCCGGATCGTCAGAGGTGGTTTGGTGGTTGTCTGAAGCATTAAATCCGGGCCGGTTGATCAAAGCCGAAATGAGGTGCGCACCCCTGCCCTGTCAAGGGCATCGGTAGAAAGGGGGCGTCGCTCGCATTCATTCCTCTTTCGCGGGGCGGCGAAGCCGCAGGATGAGCACGGCGGCGAGCGTGGCGGCAAGCCCGTACCAGGTGACGGCATATTGCAGATGGCTGTTCGGCAGGTCGATGATGGTGACGCCGCCAACCGGCAATCCGCCTGGATTTGGCGTCTTGTCTGCGTCGATGAAGATCGGCACCAGCGTGAACCCAGCCGGCAGGCCCGCGCTCGCCGCCATGACGTCGCGGTCCTTCCAGTAGAAGATGTTCTTCGCCACATCGTTGTCGGGCAGCATCATCGACGGCTTTGCTGGCAGGGGGTTGCGAGCGAGCCCCGTGACCGTCACTCTGCCGGTCACCTGTCCCTTGGCGCGCTTGGCGGCGTCCTTCAGATCGTAAGGCACGAAGCCGCGATTGATCAGGACGAAGCGGCCGTCGTCGAGCGCCAGCGGCGTGTAGACATTGAAGCCGGCATCACCCTCCCAGGTCGCGTAAAAATGCCGTTCGCCTTGATGCAGGAACGTCCCGGTGACGGCGACGGGCGTATAATCGACGTCCCCGGTGGCTGCGAATTCTTTCTCGACCTCGGCCAGCGGCCGCGGCGCTGAATGAGTGCGCTGGTCGATGGTCTGCAGAAGGCCTTCCTTCCAATAAAGGCGCTGCACCTGCCAGGTGCCGAGCGCCAGCAGGATCAGGAACAGCACAAGGCCAAGGCCGAGCAGCAATGCCGTCCTAGGCCGCGATCGGCCATCGGCTTTAACGGTTGCCTCGCTCATTCGCCGCGATCCAACCGGCCTTCGGCCGCCTTGTTGCGGTATTGCAGCGTCAGCAGCACGCCTTTGATCAGCCTCAGCGCCGCCAGGCACAGCACGACAGCCAGCGGAATCCAGACCAGCAGATGCAGCCAGAGCGGCGGGCTAAGCGTGACTTCAACCCAGAGCGCCAGGCCGACGATAAGGAAGCCTATGATCAGGATGACGAACACCGCCGGCCCGTCGCCGGCATCGGCGTAGGAATAATCGAGGCCGCAATTGACGCAGCGCTTGCCGACAGTGAGGAAGCCGGAGAACAACCGCCCCTCGCCGCAGCGCGGGCAGCGGCCATGCAGGCCGGCCGAGATCGGATCGATCGGCGGCCAGATCGCCCTGTCTTCACTCATGGGAGCGTCGTCGCTCATTGCTTACCGCTCGATTTCGATCGGTGTGCCATCGGCCACCAGCGCCCAGATTTCGTCCATGTCGGAGTCCGTAACCGCAATGCAGCCGTCGGTCCAGTCGACCAATTGAAGCAGCCAGCCCCACCAGCCATAACCATTCGGTTGGCCGTGGATCATGATCATGCCGCCCGCGCCGACATTGCGCGCCTTGGCGGCGGCCTCATCGTCGGCATTGGGGTACGAAATATGGATCGATTTGTGCGCGATGCTGTTCGGGTTGCGCCAGTCGAGGACATAGTTCCCCTCGGGCGTGCGCTGATCGCCCTCCTGGTGCTTGTGCCCGACGGGATCGCCGCCGAGCGCGATGCCGTAGTTTCGCAGGACCTTGCCGTCGCCGATCAGTTCCAGCCGGCGTTCGGCCTTGTGAACACGCACCAGGTCCACCTTCTCGCCGGCAAAGGCCGGGAGTGCCCCGATCATCAATGCGCAAATAGCCCGGAAGATTGTCAGTCGCATTGGCTATCGATCAGCGATCATTGCGCCAAAAAGAAGAAGGCGGCCACGTTGCCGCGGCCGCCTCCAGAAATGAAAATCCCTCAGGCCTGGATCAGTGGCCCTCGATCACCGCGCCGACCGATCCCCAGACGTAGATCGAGGCGAACAGGAACAGCCAGACCACGTCGACGAAGTGCCAGTACCAGGCGGCCGCCTCGAAGCCGAAATGCTGCTTGGGGGTGAAATCACCCTTCATCGCCCGGATCAGGCAGACCAACAGGAAGATGGTGCCGATGATGACGTGGAACCCGTGGAAGCCGGTCGCCATGAAGAAGGTGGCGCCATAGATGGAATCCTTGAAAGCGAACGGAGCGTGCATGTACTCGTAGGCCTGCACCATGGTGAACAGCATGCCGAGGCCAACGGTCAGCACCAGGCCGTTGATCAGCCCCTTGCGGTCGCCGTGAAGAAGCGAATGGTGCGCCCAGGTCACCGTGGTGCCCGACAGCAGCAGGATGACGGTGTTGTAGAGCGGCAAATGGAAGGGATCGAGAACCTCCATGCCCTTCGGCGGCCAGACGCCACCAGTAAATGTGGCGCGCGCGTAGTTCTGTGCCTCACCGGCAAAAAGGCTGGCATCGAAATAGGCCCAGAACCAGGCAACGAAGAACATCACCTCCGAGGCGATGAACATGATCATGCCATAGCGCAGGTGCAGCGACACGACCCGCGTATGATGACCCTCATGCGCTTCCTTGATCGTGTCCGACCACCAGGCGAACATGGTGTAGAGGACGATCACGAGGCCGATGAAGAACAGCCACGGATTGGCGATGTTGAAGCCGAAGATCGGGAACGACCCGCCCTTCAGATATTCCATCAGGGCGACACCGCCAAAGGCCATGACCAGCGCCCCTACCGAGCCTAGGAAAGGCCATGGGCTCGGGTCGACGAGATGATAGTCATGCTGTGGTTTTGCGTGCGCGTCTGCCATATCAACCCCCGAGATTTGCTTCGGTATTCGAAATTGTCTTGCTGTTGCCATCGGTCGGCGCCGAGGAGGCGACCGGCTTGGTCTTCTCGACCGGGAACATCGTGTAGGACAGCGTGATCGTCTTCACGTCCTTGAGCTCCGGCACATTGACGATGTCGGGGTCCACGTAGAACAGGACCGGCATGTCCAGCGTCTCGCCGGGCTTCAGCGTCGTGTCGGTGAAGCAGAAGCACTCGACCTTGTTGAAATAGGGGCCCGCCAGTTCAGGCTGCACGTTGAAGGTGGCGCGGCCGGTCACCGAACGATCGAACTTGTTGGTCGCCTGGTAGTGCGCCTGCACGGTCTCGCCGATCTTCATCGTCATCGAGCGCTGGACCGGCTGAAACTCCCATGGCACGCCGGCGACGTTGGCATCGAAGCGGACGGTGATCTCGCGGTCGAGCACGCGGCCGGCATACTGCTTCTCGGCACGTTGCGTCGTGCCGCCATAGCCGGTCGCCTGGCAAAACATCTTGTAGAGCGGCACCGCGGCATAGGCCATGCCGATCATGCCGGTGAAGAAGGCGAGGCAGACAGCCGCGACGATGACGTTGCTGTTCTTGCCCGCCGCTTTCCTGGACTTCTCGACGCTCATCACATCGTGCCCAGATTGTGGCCGAACTTCACGATCGTCGCGATGTAGAAAATGACCACCAGCAGCGCCAGCGCCACGCCGATGGCGATAGAACGGCTGCGCTGCGCCTTCTTCTGACGCTCGGTCAACGTGACGGTCTCGAGCTTTTCCTCGATCATGGTCATGCTCCACCCATGGCAAGCGCGCGTTCGACAACGCTGTCGGCCAGATAGGCAGCGAAGATGGCGAAGAGATAAAGCAGCGAATAGGCGAACAGGGCCTTGGCCGGTTTCATGACGCGGTCATCGTCGGCCATGCCAAGCACTTTCCACGCGTACCAGGCAAAACCGACCCCGAGCAGCAGGGCGGCCACGCCATAGAAGGGCGTGGTGTAGCCGAGCAGCCACGGCAGCACGCCTACCGGGGCCAGCACCAGCGCATAGGCGAAGATCTGGCGGCGCGTCGAAGCGTGGCCGGCGACGTTGGGCATCATCGGAATACCGGCCTTGGCGTAGTCCTCGGATTTGAAAAGCGCCAGCGCCCAGAAATGCGGCGGCGTCCAAAGGAAGATGATCAGGAACAAGACAACGCTTTCGAGGCTGACCGTCCCGGTCACCGCGGCCCAGCCGATCACGGGCGGAATGGCACCGGCGGCCCCGCCGATGACGATGTTCTGCGGCGTCCAGCGCTTCAGCCACATCGTGTAGACGACGGCGTAGAAAAAGATGGTAAAGGCCAGCAGCGTCGCCGCCAGCCAGTTGACCAGCACGCCGAGCGTCATCACCGACAGCACCGACAGCACCAGCCCGAAGGTCAGCGCTTCGTGCGGCTGGATGCGACCGGCCGGGACCGGGCGGCTGGCGGTCCTGGTCATCACGGCATCGATGTCGGCATCGTACCACATGTTGAGCGCGCCGGAGGCGCCAGCACCTATCGCAATAGCCAGGATGGCGATCACCGCCAGCAGAGGGTTGATGGTCACGGGGGCGGCGACCAGGCCGACAAAGGCGGTGAACACCACCAGCGACATGACGCGCGGCTTCAGCAGCGCGAAGAAATCGCCCGCCGTCGCTTCCGACATGCGAAAGCCCGCTTCGTCAATCAATGGTCGTCGACAAGGGCCATGCGTACTTAAGTCCATCATCCGTTGGCCGAAACCGCCGGCGGACCGGCGGTTTCGTATTCGAGCGAACAGCCGCCTTACTTGATCTTCGGCAGCTGTTCCCACTGGTGGAAGGGCGGCGGCGAAGGCAGCTGCCATTCGAGCGTCGTTGCGCCCTCGCCCCATGGGTTGGCGCCGGCGATCCGCTTCTTCTGGAAGGCCTCGAACACGCCATAGAGGAAGATCAGGACGC
Organism: Mesorhizobium sp. M7A.F.Ca.US.014.04.1.1; assembly: GCF_003998745.1. NCBI lineage: Bacteria > Pseudomonadati > Pseudomonadota > Alphaproteobacteria > Hyphomicrobiales > Phyllobacteriaceae > Mesorhizobium > Mesorhizobium sp. M7A.F.Ca.US.014.04.1.1. Next base: position 5,453 of record NZ_RZRW01000127.1, read on the forward strand.
CGACGGCCGAGATATACGAGCCGATGGACGACACATAGTTCCAGCCGGCAAACGCATCGGGGTAGTCGATGGTGCGGCGCGGCATGCCGGCGAGACCGAGGAAGTGCTGCGGGAAGAAGATCAGGTTCACGCCGACGAAGGTGACCCAGAAGTGGGTGTTGGCGATGACGGGCGAATACATGTAGCCGGTCATCTTCGGGAACCAGTAGTACCAGCCGGCGAAGATGGCGAACACCGCGCCCAGCGACAGCACGTAGTGGAAGTGGGCGATGACGAAATAGGTGTCATGCAGCGAGCGGTCGAGGCCGGCATTGGCCAGCTGGACGCCGGTGACGCCGCCGATGGTGAACAGGAAGATGAAGCCTAGCGCCCACAGCATCGGCGTCTTGAACGAGATCGACCCGCCCCACATCGTCGCGATCCAGGAGAAGATCTTCACGCCTGTCGGCACCGCGATGACCATGGTGGCGAAGACGAAATAGCGCTGCGTATCGAGCGACAGGCCGGTCGTGTACATGTGGTGCGCCCAGACGATGAAGCCGACGGCGCCGATCGCCACCATGGCGTAGGCCATGCCGAGATAACCGAACACCGGCTTCCTCGAGAAGGTCGAGATGACGTGGCTGATGATGCCGAAGCCCGGCAGGATCAGGATGTACACTTCAGGGTGACCGAAGAACCAGAACAGGTGCTGGAACAGGATCGGGTCGCCGCCGCCGTCGGGCGCAAAGAAGGTGGTGCCGAAATTGCGGTCGGTGAGCAGCATGGTGATGCCGCCGGCCAGAACCGGCAGCGACAGCAGGAGCAGGAAGGCGGTGATCAGCACCGACCAGGCAAACAGCGGCATCTTGTGCAGCGTCATGCCAGGCGCGCGCATGTTGAAGATGGTGGTGATGAAGTTGATGGCGCCGAGGATCGACGAGGCACCGGCAATGTGGATCGACAGGATCGCCAGATCCATGGCCGGCCCGGGCTGGCCCGAAGTCGACAACGGCGGATAAAGCGTCCAGCCGCCACCGACACCATAGGCACCCGGTGCGCTCGGCATGAACATCGAGGTGAGCAGCAGGATGAAGGCCGGCGGCAGCAGCCAGAAGGAGATGTTGTTCATGCGCGGGAACGCCATGTCGGGCGCGCCGATCATGATCGGGACCATCCAGTTGGCAAAACCGCCGATCAGCGCCGGCATGACCATGAAGAAGATCATGATCAGGGCGTGCGCGGTGGCGAAGGCATTGTACATGCTCTTGCCGCCGTCGATCGCGGCGTCACCGTTCATGCCGTAGACCATCTGCGCCAGACCGCTGAAGATCTGGATGCCAGGCTCCTGCAGTTCCATGCGGATGGCGACCGACAAGGCGCCGCCGATGATGCCGGCCATGATCGCGAAGATCAGGTAGAGCGTGCCGATGTCCTTGTGGTTGGTCGAATAAACCCAGCGCACCCAGCCGTGATAAGGCTTGTGGTCGTGCCCGTCGTGAGCTGCAGCGTCTGCCATGTTCCGCTCCGTTCCCTAAATCTTGCTAACCCGCGGCATCAGTTGCCGGCGGCCGCTACCTTGTTCTGGCCGTCGACCTCGGCCATCAGCGTCTTGTTGGCGCCGGGCAGATCGGTCTTGGCTGCCGCCAGCCAGGTCTTGAACTGCGCATCAGAGACGACGCGGATGGCGATCGGCATGAAGGCATGGTCCTTGCCGCAGAGCTGCGAGCACTGGCCGTAAAAAATACCTTCCTTCTCCGCCTTGAACCAGGTCTCGTTGGTGCGACCCGGAACGGCGTCGATCTTGATGCCGAACGACGGCATGGCGAAGGAGTGGATCACGTCGGTCGCGGTGACGAGCACGCGGGTCATGGTGTTGACCGGCACGACCAGCTCGTTGTCGACGGCCAGCAGGCGCGGGTAGACCTTGCGGTCCTCCTTGCCGGCAGCGGCGCGTTCGGCGTCCTGGAGGATCGCGGAGTTGAAAGAGAGCGTGTTGTCGGTCTGGTACTCGTAGTCCCAGTTCCACTGGTTGCCGGTCGCCTTGACGGTCAGCTTTGCTTCTTCCGGCGGCGTGTATTGCGCGGTCAGCAGCTGGAACGAGGGGATAGCGATGAGGAGCAGGATGACGACAGGTCCGATCGTCCAGATCAACTCGATCCACGTGTTGTGGCTGGTCTTGGACGGAACCGGGTTGGCGCTCGCGCGGAATCTGATGATGCAATAGGCGAGAAGAATCAGCACCAGGATGGTGATCGGGACGATGAACCACATTGTGTAGTTCCCGAACCACTCGATCTGCCGCATCATGTCGGTCGCCGGCGCCTGGAAGGTTGTCTCCCAGTTCTTGGGCTGGTCGGCATGGGCGGATGCGCCGGCGAAAAACGTGATAGCGGCACAAGCACTTAGAAACTTGGCACTTGCTGGAACCTTGGCGTTTGCCAGGAAATTTCTCATCGCCCTCATCGTCTCCCAGTTCCTCGCTGTGGTACCCACGAGAATAACGAACAATGCCGGGACGGGAATCCCGACAGTTTCAAGCTGGTTCAAACCATACTCTTTTTCCCTCCGCAAGAAAGGAGCGGACGAAACCGTGCGGCATTTTTGCGCGCAAGCCCGGATGTGCCTTTGGAGGCAGCCGCGGCAGCCCCGAATCGCCTACATTGAACCCACAGCGGCATTCCCGCGGCGCGCACGTGCCGAACGTCGCAATTCGGGCGAAATTGGCAGGGAAAAGCGCCGTATTGGCTTTTTCGGGGCAGACCTGGTGCGGTCTCGTCCTTTACTTGGCTTTGGCGCGGCTTAAAGTGCCGTGATTCGCAATGGAGCCGTCATGAATTACTGGCTTTCGAGAAACTCTCGGTTTTCGAGAAACTGGGCGAAGGTCATCTTTTTCGCCGCCCTGTCTGGCATCGGCTTGTCCGCGATCGTGTCCGGCACGGCGAACGCCGCGCAACCGAGCGGTACCGTTCGCTCGACGCATGGCGCATGGTCGATCATCTGCGACACGCCGGCCGGTGCCACCTCGGAACAATGCGTGATGATGCAGAACGTCGTCGCCGAGGACCGTCCGGAGATGGGACTGTCGGTCGTCGTGCTGCGCACCGCCGACAACAAGGCGGAGATCCTGCGCGTTCTGGCGCCGCTCGGCGTGCTTTTGCCCAACGGGCTTGGCCTCAATGTCGACGGCAAGGACATCGGTCGCGCCTATTTCGTGCGCTGTTTCCAGGACGGCTGCTATGCCGAGGTTATCCTCGAAAAGCCGCTTCTCGACACGCTGAAGACCGGCACGTCGGCCACCTTCATTGTCTTCCAGACCCCGGAAGAAGGCATCGGCATCCCGGTCGACCTCAAGGGTTTTGCCGACGGCTTCGCCGCCCTCCCCTGAAAGCCCGGCGACATCACCGGCTTCATCAACCAGAAGTGACGTCGACGGTCTGCTGGCAAACCGCTTTTGTCTTCACAATGCGGCTGAGCGATTGTCTCGGCGCACCTTCGCGCCTACATCGTGGCAAAGACCCATTCCTCCTGTGAACGGACGCGCCATGAACAGCCTGATCGGCCAATTCGACATTTCAGACGATCGCATCAAGCAGATCGTCGCCGAAACCATCAACGGCGCCGATGACGGCGAGCTGTTCCTCGAATACAGCGAGAGCGAAGCGCTGATGTTCGACAATGGCCGGCTGAAGACCGCCAACTTCAACACCGACCAAGGGTTTGGCCTGCGCGCGGTTGCCGGCGAAGCCAGCGGCTATGCCCATTCCAGCGATCTCTCCGAAGCTTCGCTGCTGCGCGCGGCCGATGCCGTTTCGACCGTCAAGGGCGGCTATTCCGGCACGCTTGCCGCCGCACCCGCCCGCACCAACCGCCATCTCTATGGCGAAGAGAACCCGATCCCCTCGCCCTCCTTCGAGGCCAAGGCAAAGCTCCTGCAGGAAATCGACGCCTGGCTGCGCGCCGAGGACCCGCGCGTGCGGCAGGTTTCGGCATCGCTCGCCGCATCCTGGCAGCATGTCGAGATCGTGCGCGCCGACGGCCAAATGGTGCGCGACATCCGCCCGCTTGTCCGCGTCAACGTCTCCGTCGTTGTCGGCAATGGCGACCGCCAGGAGAGCGGCTCCTACGGCATGGGCGGCCGCAAGGCGTTTGGCGAATTCCTGGTCGAGGACAGCTGGAAGCACGCCGCCAAGGAGGCGCTCAGGCAAGCTCTGGTCAATCTTGAGGCGATACCGGCGCCGGCCGGCACTTTCGACATCGTCTTGTCCAGCGGCTGGCCGGGCGTCATGCTGCACGAGGCCGTCGGCCATGGGCTGGAAGGCGATTTCAACCGCAAGAAGACCTCGGCCTTCGCCGGACTGCTCGGCCAGCAGGTCGCCGCCAAGGGGGTGACCGTCGTCGACGACGGCACGATGCCCGAGCGGCGCGGCTCGCTGACAGTCGACGACGAAGGCACGCCTTCGGCCCGCAATGTGCTGATCGAGGACGGCAAGCTGGTCGGCTACATGCAGGATCGCCAGAACGCCCGGCTGATGGGCATGAAGGCAACCGGCAACGGCCGCCGCGAAGGCTACGCACACCAGCCGATGCCGCGCATGACCAACACCTATATGACGGCGGGCGACATGGAGCCGGACGAAATCATCGCCTCGGTCAAGAACGGCATCTATGCCGTCTCCTTCGGTGGCGGCCAGGTCGACATCACCTCGGGCAAATTCGTGTTCGGCTGCACCGAGGCCTACATGATCGAGAACGGCAAGGTGACGCAGCCGATCAAGGGCGCGATGCTGATAGGCAACGGTCCGGACGCCATGCATCGCGTCTCGATGATCGGCAACGACATGAAGCTCGACACCGGCATCGGCATGTGCGGCAAGGCCGGACAGGGCGTGCCGGTCGGCGTCGGCCAGCCGCATCTGCGCATGAACCAGATGACGGTGGGCGGCACGCGGGTCTGAGCGAACGGCCCCGATGGCCGGGCTTATGCCTTGCCGATAGACCGGCGCGAAGTCGTGTAGAGAATCAGGAAGGCGATGACGCCACCGATCGCATATTTGACCCAAGCACTCAGGTAGTCGACGGTCCCGTCGTGGCCGGAGACATACAGCGCAGCTGCGACAAACGTCATGGCTGCGATGCCAAGTGCATAGGACGGCAATAGCCCGGTTCGAGCGATCTTTCGCAAAATCCAGGCGACGAGCGCACCCGAGAGCGCCATCATGAGAGTTGCGCCGGCGCTTACGTTATGCGGCGCCTGACATCGCGCTGCGGACATTTGGCGGGCTCCCAACAGTAGAGGTCGCGGACAGCGCGGTGGTGTCGTCCGCACTCGACCTCGCAAAGAAGGGAATGGATTTCGCAGATGCTCTGCATCTGGGGAAATCAGCTCATTGCGCTGGCTTTGCAACCTTTGATCGTAATTTCCTCAAGGCTGCAAAGACGGCGGGATATGACAGCTTGCAGGAAGCATGACAAAGGTCCGTCGCTGGCGCCCTGATGGTCGAGTCAGACCGAATGCGCCCGCTGATGCTTGCGTTTTCCAGTTTGAATTCCCGGCTGCACCTTGAAGTGAACACAATCGGCATTAGGAAATTGTTAGGTGTTTAACTGCCTGGGCTGCCGTTTCCGCACGAACGCAGTGCCGGCCTTCTGGTTGCGGTGGTGTTGGCAATGCGGCATTTCCCCGGCGTCCTGACCTCCTCTTTCCTGCTTGGCTTCGTTTCGTTGATTGGCGCGACATGGTTGCAAGCCAGTCCGGCGGCGGCACAGTCGACATTGTTCAAGTCGCGATCGACGCAATCTGCCGCAATTGGTGGAAGCACCAGCGTCCCCTACGGTTGGGTCGATTTCTGCCATCGCCGGCCAAAGGAGTGCAAGGTGCCCGCTCTGCCGGCCGCGAATATCAAGCTGACCGCGCAGAACCTACGCATCCTCAAGCGGATAAATCACAAGGCGAACAGCGCCATCAAACCCGTCAGCAATTTCGATCACTGGGGTACGATGGCGGATCACTGGGACTATCCGGTAGACGGTAAGGGCGACTGCAAGATCTACGCGCTCTACAAGCGCAAGCTTCTTCTGGCAGCGGGATTCCCCCGGCAAGCGTTGCTGATGACCGTGGTGCGCGACCTGGACAATGAAGGCCACACCATTCTGACGGTGAAAACCGACAAGGGTGATCTTGTCCTGGACAATCTGGTCAATGAGATCAGGCCCTGGAATGCGACGGGCTATTACTTCGTGAAACGTCAGTCGCAGCAGAACCCAAACACCTGGGTGTCGATCAACCAACGCGGCGGCACGTCGAAACGACTGTCGCCAAGTTCGTAGGGCCGAAGCCTCCAGGCTATCGCCGCTTCTTCGGCTTCTCCAGCAGTGCCACCGCTTCGACTTGCGGCGACCACAGGAACTGGTCGATCGGCGTCACGCTCTTCAAGGCGTAGCCGCCGTCGATGAGGATGCGCAGGTCGCGAGCCAGCGTCACCGGATTGCAGGATACCGCGGCAACGTAGGGAACATCCGAGCGCGCGATCTGCTTCG
>NZ_RZRW01001270.1:0-710 GCF_003998745.1 Mesorhizobium sp. M7A.F.Ca.US.014.04.1.1
AAGGCGGATTGGGAGGGAATGGCAGCAGGTTCGATAGCGGCGGATTGCAGCGGTTCAGGAGCCGATTGGCACGCGGGTAGGGCAAGTGCTGCGAAGGCCAGTATAAGGTTCCGCATCAATTTCTCCACATCGTTTCCGACGGACATATCCGAAAGCCCGCTGATCGGCAGAAAGTTCGATTCCCCACCAGGCCGGATTTTGGAGACGCCTGATGAACCATGAGTGACGCCAATAGATAGCCGCTCGTCAACCGTGTGGCGACATTGCGCGGCCGGACCTCAAGCGGGCTCGTTGAGATGCCCATTTGCAAGGCCGGATTTCTCGCTTCAGGTGAGACGCCTTTTGCCTGATGCCTGGCCGGAGCCATCTGGCCCTCATAGGTGAGGTTGCAGCGTCAGGCCTTGGCGGATCAACCACCTCATGTGATGTCGCAGCGACCATTGCGAGCGCAGCCTATGTCATAGGTTAATGCGCTGCTCGAGGGGCTCGATTATGGGTGTGCAGCACTCCTGTGCCCCGTGCAATGAAGTCCCGGCCAAGGACCTGCCTCGGCATCCTGAATTCCCAGTTCCCGACCAGCAGTCCGGCGCCTCGTTACGGCTATCCGGAACTTTTGACGCGGATGCAAGTTCGATAACCAACATCAGCTAGGTAGCCACTTTGTCACCCACTTCATCCTCGGATGTACTTATCCGCAAGCTCCAGAGCAT
>NZ_RZRW01001271.1:0-707 GCF_003998745.1 Mesorhizobium sp. M7A.F.Ca.US.014.04.1.1
GTGGCCGAGAAGGCGGACGGCTGCAGCCGATCGACCCCGATTGCCGAGAAGTGAATGACTTTTCTCACGCCCGCCTGCTCACAGGCGGCAAAGAGTGCCGATGCGCCACCCGCATGCACACCGCCAGTGCTTTCTTGCGCGCTGTCCTGCAGCACACCGGCGCAGTTGACGACCGCGTCGATGCCTATCAGATGCGGGCTCCAGTCCTGCGTCTGCAGCGCCTTTGCCATGTCGAGCAAGACAGGCGGCAAGCCTCTGAAGGGCGCGGCGCCGGCACGATGCAGTACGCGAACGATTTCATATCCATCGGCGGCCAGGCGCGCACAAAGAGAAGCTCCGATCAGACCCGACGCGCCGGTGACGAGGACCCTCACCTGGCACCTGAAAACTGCAGTGACAGTCGCGCCTCATCCTGTCTGCACGCGGAGCCGGACGAAACAGCGGTGTCGCTGCGATCGGGCCGCACGATCGAGCGATTCCGCGCGCCTCGCCGAGGGCAGATGGAAGCGAGCGTCGCGGCGCTGCTGGCGCGTCCGGCCAGAGCTCCGACAGTTTCGAGCAACGATATCGAGCGGAAGCTCGGGTTGATTGTTCCTTTGGTTTCTACCATGGGCGCTGATCCCAAGCTGCCACGGATGTTCCTGCCACCATTCATGGGCAAGGCGAGTTGTTCGCGCAGGAATGACCGCCTCGGACGGTGCAATGCA
>NZ_RZRW01001272.1:0-648 GCF_003998745.1 Mesorhizobium sp. M7A.F.Ca.US.014.04.1.1
GCATCAGGGCGAATATGTCGCCGATCGTTCGGCGCGGCTGAAATGGCTGACCGGCTTCAGCGGCTCGGCCGGCGTCGCCATCGTCCTGCGCGACCGCGCCTTCGTCTTTGTTGACGGGCGCTACACGCTGCAGGTGCGCAGCGAGGTCGATCTCGACGTCTTTTCGATCGAAAGCCTGGTCGACAATCCGCCGGCTGTCTGGCTGAAAGACAATCTTGGCAAGGGCGCACGGCTCGGCTTCGATCCATGGCTGCACACGATCAGCGAGGTCAAGGCGCTGCAGGCCTCAGTCGACAAGAACGGCGCCGTACTGGTGCCGCTCGACAAAAACCCGATCGACATCATCTGGAAGGATCAGCCCGACGCGCCGGTGGCTCCCGTCGAGCTCCACCCGATCGGCTTTGCCGGCGAGCTCGCCAAGGACAAGCTGGCGCGGCTAGCGGCGGCGATCGCCAAGGACGGCGCCACCCATGCGGTGCTGACCGACCCCTCCTCCATCGCCTGGGCCTTCAACATCCGTGGCGGCGACGTGCCGCACACGCCGCTGGCGCTCGGCTTCGCCATCCTCGCCGCCGATGGATCGCACCAGCTTTTCATGGATAAGCGCAAATTCTCGCGCCAGATCGCAGCCTACCTCACCCAGCTCGC
>NZ_RZRW01001273.1:0-705 GCF_003998745.1 Mesorhizobium sp. M7A.F.Ca.US.014.04.1.1
CGAAGCCGTCGGCGTGAACGGCGGGCGTGACTTTTGAAGGCGCGAGAGATGCGGATCCAAACTTCGCCAGACATGCCGATGCGCATCTCTCCTCAAGCCAAGGTCCTTCCCGCCAACATGCTGCGTTTCTATATACATTTTCCGAGGCCAGGAGAGGCGCACTTCGATCGTGACCAACTCTGGCTCCTGAACGACGAGGAGCAGGTTGTGCCTGACCCCTTCCTCGTCCTCTCACAGGAGCTCTGGTCCATTGATGGGTGCCGCCTGACGGTGCTGATGGAGCCAGGAAGGATCAAGCGCGGTCTTGGCGTAGATCCGTCTCACGAGCCGGCGCTTGTCGTCGGGCGCACGTACAGCCTTGTCGTCACGGCCCTCGGGCAAACGGTGCGTCACACCTTCCGTGTAAGCGGTCCCGTCCTGGAGGCGATCGACGAGGCGGCCTGGCGGATCGTCTCCCCAAATGTGGGGAGCCTCGATCCCGTCGCCGTACACTTCGGACGCGTTATGGACGCTGCCCTTTGCGAGGATGAGATCAGAGTCTTGACGTCTTGCGGAGCGGTCGTCGCGACGCGGCTGTCCCTCTCATCCGATGGAACAGCAATGCAGCTTATCCCGGGCCACCCCTGGAGCGCGGGGGAGCAAAGTCTCGTCGTGTAAGACCGTTTCGAAGACGTTTGCGGCAACAGGTTAGGCGAGGCTCTGGAC
>NZ_RZRW01001274.1:0-704 GCF_003998745.1 Mesorhizobium sp. M7A.F.Ca.US.014.04.1.1
GCCCGCAAATTTTTATACCAAGTATCCTGTCAAAGATAGGAAAAAGGGATTTGTATGCAGTCACTGGACCGTGGAGGGCTCGATGCCGACCAAGATCAACCTCGCGCTGCCGGTTTACGGAGCAGCCTACAAAAGCGTATTCGTTCGCAGCCTTTTTGCGGCCCTGACTCACGAAAGCCTTTCCAGCTACGCGTTCACGCTGTCGGAAATCGAGTACACGGATATACCGTTTTCCCGGAACTATCTGCTCACGAATTTCTACTACAAGAAGCTGGACTGCAGTCACATCCTGATGATCGACAGCGACATGGGCTTTTCGCCCGATCTCATTGCCGCGATGCTGGCGCTCGACAAGCCTGTAGTCGGCACTTTGTATCCGCGGCGTCTGGTCGACCTTCGCAAACTTCACTCGCTGTCGAAACTGCCGTTCGACAAGGCCTTTGCGCAAAGCCTGGAGTTCCTCGGAACCATCATCGAACCGCGGCAGGAGATGGACGGCTTTGTCCGGGTATCGCTATGTGGCACGGGTATCTTCTTGGTTTCGCGCGACTGCGTCGCCAGGATAATTGAGAAACTGCCCGAAACGGTGAACCGGTCGCGCTACAGAAAAAACAAATACGCCGCACAGTTCGAGAGCTTTCTGACGCCATTTTCGACGATCGCGACGCCGGACGTGGACTTGCCTACCGCTTTTTCTTTTTGTC
>NZ_RZRW01001275.1:0-704 GCF_003998745.1 Mesorhizobium sp. M7A.F.Ca.US.014.04.1.1
AGTTCTCGCAAACCGATGGGACCGTCACTGTGAAATTCCAGCGTCGTGACCGCGACATGCTGCGCATTTCCGTGGTGGACCAGGGCGCCGGCATCCCGGAGGCTTTCCGCAGCCGTATATTTGGAAAGTTCGAGCAGGCGGACGCCTCCAGCACCCGTAAAATTGGCGGCACCGGCCTGGGCTTGAGCATCGTCAAGTCCATCACCGAAAAGCTCGGGGGCGCCGTTTCCTTCGAAACCGAGGAAGGCCAGGGAACCTCGTTTCACGTCGACCTTCCCGAGGCGCACAGGCAGGCCGACAAGCCGGTTTTGGTCGAGCGCCGGGCGCGCAAGCGCGATGGCCGCCTGCGTGTCCTCATCTGCGAGGACGAGCCCGACATCGCTGCGGTGATCGCGGCACTTCTTGATGCGGAAGGCTTTTCCAGCGACGTCGCGCCCGATATCGACACCGCCAAGGCGCTCCTGAGCTCCCGCGACTACGTAGCGCTGACGCTCGACATCAAGCTGGCGGGGGAATCCGGCATCAAGCTCTTTCACGACTTAAGGGCATCACCGGTGAATTCCGACATTGCGGTCATCGTCATCTCCGCCGTCGCCGACGAGGCCAGGCGCTCGCTGAACGGCAGCGCCGTCGGCATCATCGATTGGCTGGAGAAGCCGGTGGACTCGAAACGGCTTCACGCCGCTCTCGCCAAGATCGTCGGC
>NZ_RZRW01001276.1:0-703 GCF_003998745.1 Mesorhizobium sp. M7A.F.Ca.US.014.04.1.1
GCCGTTTGACGAGGAAACCCTGTTCCAGACCGCCGCCGTCCTCGAGCAAGCCGCCGGCACATTCCAGCCGGAGAAATGGTGGTAGCATGCCGCCCCCGTCTCGCATTTCCATCGTCGAGACGGAAGACGAACTGCTGATAACCAACCCACCGCGCATCTCGGATTTCAGGATGGGCTTCGTCCTGGTTGGGGCCGCGATCGTTGCCTATACCGGCTACATGGGATTGACCGACACGTCGCCCGCAAACGTCGCCAGCGGCACTCTCGGACTGCTGTCGTTCACTGCGATCATTGCCCTCTTCACCTACTTCCTCGGCAAGGATTTCATGTGGCTGGTGTTCGGCAAGGAAACCCTGCGGCTAACCGACGTGGCAGCCGTGCGCGACGTCAGGGGTTTTGTGCGAAATCGTTCCTCATTGCCTTTGAAAGGGCACCTTGAGGCCGAAATCCTCGACCATACCTATCCAACGGATGAAGCGGGGCTGTCGGAAGTCATCAGGTTGACCAACACCAACGGCGTCCTTGTTTTCGGCAGGGAGTTGAGCCGGCCCGAGGCCGAGGCTGTGACAAGTGCCGTCGAGCACTTCATCGGTCGTGAGAATTCGAGCCGACGATAGGCAGCCAATGTTCTTCTACCTTTCCAAGATCTTCTGGTTCTTCATCCAGCCGCTCAACCTGGCGATCTTCCTGCTGCTAGCGGGAC
>NZ_RZRW01001277.1:0-703 GCF_003998745.1 Mesorhizobium sp. M7A.F.Ca.US.014.04.1.1
CGAGGTTTTGAGTTCTTGAAGGCAGACGACGTCATAGCGCGTGGCCTTTAGCCACGCGATGAGGACCGGCAGACGACCATTGACGCCGTTTACATTGAACGTGGCAACCCGGAGCATCTAGCCGGACCCCGTGGTTCAGTTCTTACCTAGCTTATCCTCGACCTTCTTGCGGCTGTTCCCGACCGATTTCACGGCTGACTTCACGTCGGCCTTGCTCGCTCCGGTCTTACCCGCCTCGTATTTCACTTCGTGATCCTGCCCCCCAGCGACCTTCGCGCGGTCCTGGTTGCGTCCACGTGTTGTTCCAGTATTGGGCATTTCATCCTCCAAAAGATTGCCATTCCAGACCCGATAACGCCGCCAGACTCTTCCGGTTCAATCTGTCGACTACCGCTTTGAACCGAATTCCACGCACACGATTGAATCGAGCCATAATTTCGAGTTCGACAAGTTGATGGGTATCGCGCTCAGGTCGCGATTCCGGCCCATGTTGCATGTCGCGCGGCCTGACCAGTCCGGCCAGAACTCACGATGGCGGACTCGGCGCCGAAAAGCGCCGCGAGCCGAGATGCCATGCCAATGTGCGTGTGAGCCCGCGAGCAAGGAAACGACCGACATGTCTTTGACCGGACACGGTCATCGAGCGCAGGCTAAGCCGGTCCGTACCTACCGGCCTAAGCGCTCTTCACTTGGCCCGCTGTTG
>NZ_RZRW01001278.1:0-703 GCF_003998745.1 Mesorhizobium sp. M7A.F.Ca.US.014.04.1.1
GCATATAGGCGATCAGAACCGAACTGCGCACTGCAATGCCCGCGACATGAGCCGCGACCGGATTCGCGCCGATGGCTGTCAGGCGGCGACCGTAGGATGTTCGACCCTGCAGCACTGAGCCGAGGATGGCGAAAACCAGGATGAATAGGAGGATGACCGGGATGCCGATCCAACTCGCTTTCATCAGAGCGGTCAGGATTGGGGGAGCCGCGCCGCGCGGTGTGCCGCTCGTAAGCCCAAGTGCTGCGGAAGCGGTGATGATCCCCGTCGCCATGGTCATGATGAAGGGCGGGATACGCAGCAAGGTCACCCCAAGGCCGCTGATCCCGCCAATGCACGCGCAGATCAGCAAGATCGCCGGTATCAGCGGCAAGCTCATGCCGCTGGAGGCATCGATCCAACTGGTCGTCAGCACGCCGCCAAGCGTTATGAGCGCCGGGACTGAAAGGTCGAGACCTCCGATCATGATGACGATCCCCTGGCCGAAGGCCACGACGATCAGGAACGACGCCAGAAGGATTATGGTGTTGACGTGATCCCATGAACCGAGTGCCGGGCTGACGAAGCGTGAACCCAGCACCAGCAGGATACTGATACCGAACACGCAGACCGCCGTGATTGTCTCTGGCCGCAAGCGTGCGGTACGCCTATTGTCGGCGACACGTTCCGTGTGCCGTTGGGCCCGCGGGGCAGGGGCTACAGC
>NZ_RZRW01001279.1:0-702 GCF_003998745.1 Mesorhizobium sp. M7A.F.Ca.US.014.04.1.1
GCAAGTATCCGCGCGATCGCGAGACTGCTGGTGACGGCCGTAAGCGAAATGGGCGCGGCGGCGATGGCGCGGGCGACTTCCAGAACAGTCGTGCTTGCGTCGAAAATGACACTCTGCCCGGGGCGAAGTTCCGACATCATGGCTGCGCCTATGGCCTCCTTCTCAGCCCTGGCGAAGTGTGCGGCAGTGGCGAGATCTGGCTCGAAGGTGGCGAGTTCCGTGCGTTGAAGCATCGCTCCGCCATGCGTTCGCTCCAATGCTCCCTGCCGTTCAAGCGTCTCGAGGTCGCGCCGTATGGTCGAAGGTGACGCGCCGATGAGATCAATGAGTTCCTGAACGCCGACGGTTCCTTCCCGTTTGAGGCATTCGAGAATGAAAGCATGGCGCTTGGCCGGAATTAGATCGACCCGTCCACGCCCGCCATCGTCTTCCCATGACCCGGCGGACGCTGAGGGCCCGGTATCTTCCACCGTTGATTTTCGAACATTCCTTGCCACGTTCGTATCTCCGCACAGTGCAGCAACACGCTCGCCGGAATCATGGCGAGCCCAGCATCGCGAATATCACGAATTCATTCGGCGAGCCCACTGGTTTGTCATGGCGATGAGCGAATTCCTATCGCTTTTGGCCTTGTTAGAATTATTTTGACTGATTTTGACCATATGTGATAAGCGATGACCGTCAATCCTCGTCAATTGGCAC
>NZ_RZRW01000128.1:0-4750 GCF_003998745.1 Mesorhizobium sp. M7A.F.Ca.US.014.04.1.1
GCTCCGCGGTGCGCGATCCATTGACCGCCTCGATCTCGGCGGTGGTGCGCTCGATTTCGGCCGGCTGCATCTGGCTGGCGATGGCGCGCTTCCAGATCAGCTCATAGAGCCGCATCTGGTCGGAATCGAGATATTGCCTGACCGATGCCGGGGTACGCATGAAATCCGTCGGGCGGATCGCTTCGTGCGCTTCCTGGGCGTTCTTGGCTTTGGCCGTATATTGGCGCGGCTTTTCCGGCAGGTATTTCGGACCGAATTCCTTGGCAATGGCATCGCGTGCGGCGTCGATCGCCTCGGGTGCCATCTGCACGCCGTCGGTTCGCATATAGGTGATCAGACCGGTGGTCTCGCCGCCGATCTCCATGCCTTCATAGAGGCGTTGCGCCACCTGCATGGTGCGGCTGGCCGAGAAGCCGAGACCCGACGAGGCGGCCTGCTGCAGCGTCGAGGTGGTGAAGGGCGGGCCGGGATTGCGCTTGGTCGGCTTGGCTTCCACCGACACCGCCTTGAAGGTCGCGCCTTCGAGCATCGACTTGATGTCGTCGGCCTGCGCCTTGTTGGAAATGTCGAGCTTTTGCAGCTTCTTGCGATCGAAGGCGGTCAGCCGCGCTTCGAAATTCTCGTTGCGCGGCGTGCCCAGCAGTGCAGCGATCTGCCAGTATTCCTCGCGGATGAAGCGCTCGATCTCGGATTCGCGGTCGCAGACGAGACGCAGCGCAACCGACTGGACGCGTCCGGCCGAACGGGCGCCCGGCAGTTTGCGCCACAGCACCGGCGACAGCGTGAAGCCGACGAGATAATCCAGCGCCCGGCGGGCGAGATAGGCATCGACCAGCGGCGCATCGATCTGGCGCGGATTGGCCATCGCTTCCAGCACCGACGATTTGGTGATGGCGTTGAAGACGACGCGGCTGACCGGCTTGTCCTTCAGCGCGCGCTTCTGCTTCAGAACTTCCAGCACATGCCAGGAAATCGCTTCGCCTTCGCGATCCGGATCGGTGGCGAGGATCAGGCCGTCGGCGTCCTTGACCGCCTTGGCGATGTCGGCGAGGCGCTTGCCGGAGGCGGTGTCGACCGCCCAGGACATGGCGAAATCCTCATCCGGACGCACCGAGCCATCCTTGGCCGGCAAGTCCCTGATATGGCCGAACGAGGCCAGAACCTTGTAGTTCTTGCCGAGGTATTTGTTGATTGTCTTCGCCTTGGCCGGCGATTCGACGACGACGACGTCCATGAGGTCTCATATCAGCTGTGGTGCGGCAGAAGAATTCCGCTGCGCGCGACGAAATCTCGTTCTATTTGTCGCTCACATGGCCGCGCTTTTGCATCCGGTCAAGGGGAAGCGCCCAAATTGCGGGCCGGTCCGCAGCAATACACTCTTAGAGTGTATGGAGAAAATCACAGAATTTGGGAAAGGCAGATGGTGGGTCTGAGTCAGCGGAAACGACCCGATTCATTTTTCCGCCGAGTCGTTGAAATGCTGCCCAAACCAGGACGGGCGACATTATAACGGGCTGTTCGATGCCGGCCGCCGGATGGCATGGAGATGCCCGGCGACCAGCCCTTGTCCCGCCAGCAGCGGGAATGGCGTGCTTAGTCGGCCTTGACGATATGCCAGACTTCGCCGACGCCGTCGCCGGTCACATCGCCGGGCTTCTTGTCCTTTATGAAGGTGTAGACCGGCTTGCCGTCATAGGCCCACATCTTGGTGCCGTCGGTGCGGTCGACGACGCTCCACTCGTCATCCGCCTTGGCGCCGGCTTCGGCTTTCAGCGGCGGCCAGTTGGTGGCGCATTTGTCGTAGCAGTTGCTCTTGCCCTTCTCGTCCTTGTCATAGGTGTAAAGCGTCATGCCATTGGCGTCGGTGTAGATCTTGGCGCCATTGACCTCGGCTTCCTTCCACGCGTCGGCAGCGAAGGATGCGGCGGTGCTGAGCAGAAGCGCTGCCAGTCCTGCGGTTATGGTTTTCATGGAAATCTCCTGACTGATATCTGGAGACGCGCGGGAAATCGCGGCCTCACAGCATCAACGCCTGCGGGCTGTCGTTTCTTCCTGGCAAGTGCGTCGGGCAATGGATGATCTTGCCAACACAATGGTGATTGGTGGACAAGGCTGCGCGTCGCTATATCGGCGTCACGACATTGGAGTTCTTGGAAATGGCATTGGACATCGGCTATGTCAGCGCGGTCGGGGCTGGGGCGATTTCGTTCCTGTCGCCTTGCGTGCTGCCGCTGGTGCCGCCTTATCTCTGTTATATGGCCGGCGTCTCGGTCGACGATTTCCGTGGCAATGCGGGTGCGACAGCGCGTGAAGGCGCACGCGGCGCGCTGATCTATTCTTCGATCGCCTTCGTGCTCGGCTTCTCGACCGTCTTTGTCGCGCTCGGCGCCGGCGCCTCGACCATCGGCCGGCTGCTGCGCGTCTGGCAGGAGCCGCTGGCCATGGGCGCAGGCGTGCTGATCATCCTCATGGGCCTGAATTTCCTCGGCGTCCTGCGCATTCCGCTGCTGTCACGCGAGGCACGCTTCCAGTCGCAAGGGAAGCCGGCAAGTGCAATCGCGGCCTATGTCATGGGGCTGGCTTTCGCCTTCGGCTGGACGCCGTGCATCGGCCCGGTTCTGGGACCGATCCTGACGCTGGCCGGCGGCCGTGAAACGGTGGGCGAGGGCGCGCTGCTGCTCGCCGCCTATTCGCTGGGGCTGGGCATCCCGTTCCTGATCGCAGCGCTGTTTTCCGGCGCCTTCATGCGCTTCCTCGGCAAATTCCGCGTTCATCTCGGCCGGGTTGAAAAAGCAATAGGCGCGCTGCTGGTTGTCGCTGGCGTGTTTTTCCTCACCGGCGGCGTTCAGACGGTGTCTTACTGGCTGCTGGAGAATTTTCCGCTGCTGGGGCGGTTGGGGTAGGCGTTCGAGCTCAAGCGGGCTTACGGATATTGTTTCACTTGCGTAGTAAGTTCCGGATCGGAATTTCCCCGCTCCATTTGGTCTTACACTGCAATATTGACGTGAGCCTGCAAAAGCTCGCACAATCAATTCAAAGCTTGATATTGTGCAGCATGAGAAGTGGAAAAATTCCTTTTAGATTCGATATTGCCGACTTGCTGGCGCGAGCGCGGAGGCAAGTGGATGGTCGCTTGGGTGACGTGACGATTAACCTCCCATTTATCAGTATCGCTGTCAGCCCGAATGATCGAGAGCGTAAGGTTGCCCGCGAGCTCGTAATTCGGCTCCGGGATCGCAGGATTCTGTCCGCTTGGGAGTGCTGCGATGGCTGCATTGACAATGCGCTCAAGTCGCTTGGGGAAATCAGGCAAACGCTCGTGGACAAACGGGTAGAGCTTGCCGACTTGCAGGATGGGCCGCTGTACTTACTGCTTGACGCGATGGCTCTGGGTATTCGCCAATTTATGACGTTCGAGGAACTGCTCCGGCGCGACGAGAACGCCCCGCTGCATCCACGCTTTGGAGAATTCTATCGACCGCCTGACACCCGGCAGGCTTATTTTGATGCACTGGAGGTGCTCCGCGGGCACCTGAACCGGTGCCTTGGGCAGATCGCTACGATTGCCAAGATGCCAATGGCCGACGAAGGCGTGATTGCCGACTATCAAGGGCCGTGGCAGCTAGAGGCCTATCAGGAGCCGCCAGCTCTGCCCTCTCCTGACAGCTAGCGCTGTCGTTGCAAACGCGAAATCGACTTAGGCAATTGGGGAGGCAGCCTATGTGGAATTGGTTGAGGAAGAAATCGAGCCAGCCTGACCATGAACTCAAGGCCCTGGCTGAGCAATTTGTCCGGCCACAATCGCTCGCTGTAGCGTTGGCCGCATCTGTGCGCGACTACGTCAATGCAGTGAAAGCGGGGAAGTTGTCCTATCCTGCCCATCGCAGAGAGGGCGCAAGCGTTGTCGAGATATGGGCCGACTTGCGGATAGAGGCGATCCACAAACTGTTCAACTTTGGGCAATCGGATGCTTTCCTGTTTTCGGACCATCGCCGGCAGGAAGAATTATTGGCTTGCTTCCTGGACGAGCGAGTTCACCTTGAAATGCCGCAACCTCGCGGAGCGGGGGTTCCCGATACCATACAGGCAATGTGGCAGGTCTACGTCTACCTAAGTGCTGCAGGGTCAGAGGTGGCCGACCGCGAGACGGATCGGGAAGGCCTCAAATTGAAAGGGCGATCCATTCTTGATCGAATGGAATCAGATTGCGCCGACGCAAGGCCGAGATGGGGGGCATTTCGGACGGGCGTGGCGAGCAGCACGGTCCCCCCAACCATGATAGAGCTGCTACATGCGGACGTGACTGCCAAGGCTAAGTCGATCGCACTGTCCAAGGTGTTCGGGCCCTATTATGAGGGCGGGATTAAGCACATGGAGAGTCTGCTTGCCAAACAAGGAAGCGACGTGGCCGCTTTCCAAGCCTCGGTCGAACGACTGCTCGCAGCCAAGGATCCGGACTATCTTACGTCTCGCTAGTGGCAATATCGACCAGCTGCTCGACCCACCTCACCGGAATTTAACCGCATTGGTGCAGCATGGCGCCAGATGCTACCTATCTTCGATTCCTGATCCCTTTTCATATGGTTGTCCTTTCCATGAGCCAGAGATCCTGCCTGTCCGTCATCCTCGCCGCCGGCGAAGGCACGCGCATGAAGAGCGTGCTGCCGAAGGTGCTGCACCAGATTGCCGGGCTGCCGATGGTCGCCCATGTGGTGAAGGCAGCGGAAGAGGCGGGTGCCGGGAGCCCCGC
>NZ_RZRW01000128.1:4760-11880 GCF_003998745.1 Mesorhizobium sp. M7A.F.Ca.US.014.04.1.1
GCGCAAGGCGGCGGCAAAGTTCGCGCCCAAGGCCGAGACTTTCGTGCAGGAAAAGCGCCTTGGCACCGCGCACGCCGTGCTTGCCGCGCGCGATGCGATATCAAAGGGTTATGACGATATTCTCGTGATGTTTGGGGACACGCCGCTGATCGACGCAGATGCGCTGACCGTGGCGCGGCTGAAACTGGCTGAAGGCGCTGCCGTCGTCGTGATCGGATTCCGTCCGCCCAGTCCGACTGGTTATGGCCGGTTGATCGAAAAG
Organism: Mesorhizobium sp. M7A.F.Ca.US.014.04.1.1; assembly: GCF_003998745.1. NCBI lineage: Bacteria > Pseudomonadati > Pseudomonadota > Alphaproteobacteria > Hyphomicrobiales > Phyllobacteriaceae > Mesorhizobium > Mesorhizobium sp. M7A.F.Ca.US.014.04.1.1. Next base: position 5,023 of record NZ_RZRW01000128.1, read on the forward strand.
GACGGCAAGCTGATTGCCATCCGCGAGGAGAAGGACTGCTCCGAGGAGGAGAGGAAAATAACCTTCTGCAATGCCGGCATGATGGCGGTGGCCGGCGCCCATGCGCTGGCGCTGCTCGATCAGGTCGGCAACAAGAATGCCAAGGGCGAGTATTATCTCACCGACATTGTCGAGATCGCCAGTGCGCGAGGCCTCGATGTCGTGGCCACCGAAGCCAGTTTCGAAAGCGCGCTCGGCATCAACAACCGCGCCGAACTGGCGCAAGCCGAAGCCATCTGGCAGGCGCGCCGGCGGCATGAGGCGATGCTGTCGGGCGTGACGCTGATCGCGCCGGAGACGGTGTATTTCTCGCACGACACCGAGATCGGCACTGACACGATCGTCGAGCCCCATGTCTGGTTCGGTCCGGGCGTGAAGATTGCCACGGGCGCCAAGGTCCATGCCTTTAGCCATATCGAGGGCGCCACCATTGCGTCCAATTGCGATGTCGGGCCGTACGCGCGGCTGCGGCCGGGCGCCGATCTCAGGAACAAGGCCAAGGTCGGCAATTTCTGCGAGGTCAAGCAGGCGGTTATCGAAGAGGGCGCCAAGGTCAACCATTTGACCTATATCGGCGACGCCCGTGTCGGTGCTGGGGCCAATATCGGCGCCGGCACCATTACCTGCAATTATGACGGCTATTCGAAATTCTTCACCGACATCGGCGAGGGCGCTTTTGTCGGCTCCAATTCGTCGCTGGTGGCGCCTGTCACCATCGGCAAGGGCGGCTACATCGCCTCAGGCAGCGTGATCACCGAAAGCGTGCCCGACGACGCGCTGGCCTTCGGCCGCGCCCGCCAGAAGACCATTCCAGGCAAGGGCAAGGAGTTGCGCGAGCGCTTTGCTTCGGCGGCGGCGGCGAAGAAAAAGTAAGACCAGCCCGCAAACCGAACGATTGCAGTAACCGGATTGCAAGAGCGGCCTGTCATGGTGCATCGACAGAATGAGCGTTCCGTTATACGGGACGAAATGCAATGTGACTTTCCACGGCAGGCTGGCCATCCCTAAATAGCGCTGGTTTTCCGGGGAATCGGGGGCTTTCTGCATGTGCGGTATCGTTGGAATCGTCGGCCACTCGCAGGTTGCGCCGCTCATCGTCGATGCGCTGAAGCGGTTGGAGTACCGTGGCTATGATTCGGCCGGCGTCGCGACCATCGAGCGTGGCGAACTCGCCCGCCGCCGCGCCGAAGGCAAGTTGATCAACCTGGAGCGCCGGCTCAAGGACGAGCCGCTCGATGGCACGATCGGCATCGGCCACACGCGCTGGGCGACGCATGGCGTGCCCAACGAGAGCAATGCGCATCCGCATTTTTCCGACGGCGTCGCCATCGTCCACAACGGCATCATCGAGAATTTCGCCGAACTGCGCGACGAACTGGTCCGCGACGGCTATTCTTTTTCGTCGCAGACCGACACCGAGGTCGTGGCGCATCTGGTGGCCCGCGAACTCGCCAAGGGGCTGAAGCCGGTCGAAGCCGCGCACCAGGCGCTGAAGCGGCTGGAAGGCGCCTTTGCGCTGGCGATCATGTTCAAAGGCGACGAGGATTTGATCGTCGGCGCCCGCAACGGTCCGCCTTTGGCCGTCGGCCATGGCGATGGCGAGATGTTCCTGGGCTCCGACGCCATCGCGCTCGCCCCGTTCACCAATTCGATCACCTATCTGGAAGATGGCGACTGGGCGGTGGTGCGCCGTGGCGGTGTCACCATCTTCGACATTGACGGCACAAAGGTCGACCGCAAACGCCAGCAGTCGCTGTCGACCAGCTTCATGGTCGACAAGGGCAACCGACGCCATTTCATGGAAAAGGAAATCCATGAGCAGCCCGAGGTGATCTCGCACACCTTGGCGCATTACGTGGATTTCGTCTCCGGAGTGTCGAAGCCGCTCGACCTGCCGTTCGACTTCGCCAAAATTGGTCGGCTGGCGATCTCGGCCTGCGGCACGGCGTATCTGGCCGGCCTGATCGGCAAGTACTGGTTCGAGCGCTACGCGCGCCTGCCCGTCGACATCGATGTCGCCTCCGAATTCCGTTACCGCGAAATGCCGCTGTCGAAGAACGATGCGGCGTTTTTCATCTCGCAATCGGGCGAGACCGCCGACACGCTGGCCTCGCTGCGTTATTGCCGCAAAGCCGGCATGAAGATCGGCGCGATCGTCAATGTGCGCGAATCGACCATGGCGCGCGAATCCGACGTCGTGCTGCCGACGCTTGCCGGACCCGAGATCGGCGTCGCCTCGACCAAGGCCTTCACCTGCCAGCTTTCCGTGCTGGCCGCGCTTGCGGTGCGCGCCGGCGTGGCGCGCGGTATGATTTCGAAGGAACAGGAGAAAACCCTGGTGCGCGCGCTTTCGGAAGCGCCGCGCTACGCCAACCAGGTGCTCAAGCTTGAAGAGCAGATCGAGCGGATCGCGCGCGAACTCTCGCGCTACAAGGACGTGCTCTATCTCGGCCGCGACACCAATTTCCCGCTGGCCATGGAAGGCGCGTTGAAACTCAAGGAAATCTCCTACATCCACGCCGAAGGCTATGCAGCCGGCGAACTGAAGCATGGGCCGATCGCGCTGATCGACGAGAACATGCCTGTCATCGTCATCGCGCCGCATGACCGGATCTTCGAGAAAACCGTTTCCAACATGCAGGAAGTGGCGGCGCGCGGCGGCAAGATCATCCTGATCACCGACAGCAAGGGCGCGGCGCAGGTGAGCGTGAAGACGATGGAAACAATCGTGCTGCCGGATGTGCCCGAAATCATCTCGCCGATCATCTATGCGCTGCCGATCCAGATGCTGGCCTATTTCACCGCCGTGTTCATGGGCACCGACGTCGACCAGCCACGCAATCTGGCGAAATCGGTGACGGTGGAATAGGTTTTGCCTTCCAGACCGGAGGTTGGGCCGAATGGCATCGAAGTTCGCACGTCCAGTTCATCCTGGAGAATTCCTGCGTGAAGAATATCTCGTCCCGCTCGGCATGAGTGCAGGCGCGCTGGCGAAAAAGCTCAACCTTCCGCGCACCCGTATCGAACGCATTGCCAAGGAAGAGATCGGCCTGACTCCCGATACCGCTCTTCGCCTCGCCAGATTTTTCAACACCACGCCCGAATTCTGGATGAATTTTCAACAGGCCTATGAGCTTGAAACCGAAGCCAGAAAGCTGGCGCCGGAGCTCGAGAAGATTGAGCCGTTGGAAGTAGCGGCATAATCGGCTCTTTAAAAACTTCGCAGTTCCAAAGCTTCGTCCGGTTCACTAATGTTGCGCTGCAACCCGCGCTCCGGTGAACCATGTCCGACGCTCCCAAGACCTCCGGCATGACCCGGCTGAGGAACTATTTCCTCACGGGCTTCATCGTCTGCGCGCCCTTGGCGATCACCGCCTACATTGCCTGGTCGTTCATCGGCTGGGTCGATTCCTGGGTGAAGCCTTATATTCCGGCCCGCTACAGCCCTGACACCTACCTGTCGTTTCCGGTGCCGGGGTTCGGACTGATCGTGGCGCTTATCCTGATCACGCTGATCGGTTTCCTGACGGCAAACATCGTCGGCCGCGCCATCGTCAATTTCGGCGAGCGCCTGCTTGGCCGCATGCCGCTGGTGCGCGGCATCTACGGCTCGCTGAAACAGATTTTCGAGACCGTGCTGTCGAACAAGGGTGACATGTTCCGCCAGGTCGGGCTGGTCGAATATCCGCGCAAGGGCGTGTGGTCGCTGGTGTTCGTCGCCAGTGAAAAGGAAACCGAGATCAACCAGAAGCTCGACCAGGAAGGCGATCCGCTGATCGCCGTATTCATGCCGTGCACGCCAAACCCGACCACGGGCTTCCTGATGTATGTGCCGAAGTCGGACATCGTGCCGCTCGACATGACGATCGAGGATGGCGCCAAGCTGATCGTCTCCGCCGGTCTGGTGGCGCCCGAAGTAAAGCAAATGGTTGTCGTGAATGGCGAGCCGATCGAAGGGATGCTCGCCAACCCTTCGGTTGCCGCCCTGGCTCAGCCGGCGCGCAGAAGCCGCACGGCTTCGTCGCGACCGAACAAGTAAAGCAGCAGGCGCAACGCCTCACCACGCTGCGATTGCAGCTCCGGATCGCGTGACAGGATCAGCCTGGCATCGTCGCGGGCGGCCTCCAGAAGGTCGGCATGCGCCTCGATGCGAGCCACCTGGAAGCCCGGCGTGCCCGACTGGCGGGTGCCCAGCAATTCGCCTTCGCCGCGCAGCTTCAGGTCCTCCTCGGCGATCAGGAACCCATCCTCGGTCTCGCGCATCACCGACAGCCGGCGTTTTGCGGTCTCGCCGAGCGGGTCCTTGTAGAGCAGCACGCATGAGGAGGGCTTGTCACCGCGTCCGACCCGGCCGCGCAGCTGGTGCAACTGGGCCAGGCCGAAGCGCTCTGCATGCTCGATGACCATGACGGTGGCGTCCGGCACATCGACGCCGACCTCGATGACGGTGGTGGCGATCAGGATGCGTGTCTCGCCCTGCTTGAAGGCGCGCATCGCCTCGTCCTTCTCGGCACCCTTCATGCGGCCGTGAACGAGACCGATGCGATCGCCGAACAATGGTTTCAGCGAGGCGAAGCGGTCTTCGGCCGACATCAGTTTGATCTCTTCGGATTCCTCGACCAGCGGACAGATCCAGTAGATCTTCTGGCCGCCGGCGACGGCGTCCACCATGCGGGCGACCAGTTCGTCGAGCCGCTCGAGCGGCAGCGTAACGGTACGGATCGGCTGGCGGCCGGCCGGTTTTTCCGTCAGTTTCGACACGTCCATGTCACCGAAAGCGGTCAGCACCAGGGTGCGCGGGATAGGAGTGGCCGTCATCACCAACATGTCTGGCGCGTCGCCCTTGGCGGTGATGGCAAGCCGCTGATGGACGCCGAAACGATGCTGCTCGTCGATGACGGCGAAGACGAGGTCTTTGAAGGTGACGGTCTCCTGGAACAGCGCGTGGGTGCCGACGACGATGTCGATCTCGCCGGTTGCCAGGCCGACCAGCGTATCCGCGCGTTCGCGGCCCTTCTCGCGACCGGTGAGGATGGCGATGCGAAGCCCTACCTTGGCGGCAAGCGGCGTGATGGTCGCAAGATGCTGGCGCGCCAGGATTTCGGTCGGTGCCATCAAGGCTGCCTGGCCGCCGGCCTCGACGGCACGCGCCATGGCCAGCAGCGCGACGACAGTCTTGCCGGAACCGACATCGCCCTGCAGAAGCCGCAGCATGCGCTCTGGGTCGGCGAGGTCGGCATTGATTTCGGCCAGCGCAAACTCCTGGCTTGATGTCAGCGAATAGGACAGTGCGGCCCGCAGTTTTTCGACGATGCGGCCGTCGCCGACCAGGGGTCGCCCGGACAGCCTGCGGACTTTCGCTCGCACCAGCGCCAGCGAGACCTGGCCCGCCAGCAACTCGTCATAGGCGAGCCGCCGCCAGGCGGCACCATCGATGGAGACGTCAATCGGGTCGGCCGGATTGTGGATGCGGGCAAGCGCATCGCCAAAGGCCGCAAAGGTGTGCCGCCGCATGAAGGCGCCGTCCTGCCATTCGGGAAATTCAGGCACGCGCGTCAGCGCCTGGCCGATCGCCCGGCGCAGCACCTTGCCCGAGAGCCCGGCTGTCAGAGGATAGACCGGTTCGACCAGCGGCAGGTTTTCCGCTTCGCTGGCCAGCGCAATATGGTCGGGGTGGACCATGCTCGGGCGGCCGTTGAACCATTCCATGCGGCCCGAGACCACGACATGCTCGCCCTCGGGCATCGCCTTTTCGAGATAGGAGGCGTGAGCATGGAAGAAGGTCAGCGCGATCTCTCCGGTATCGTCATGGGCGAAGACCCGGTAGGGCACCGACCTGTTGCCACGCGGTGGCGGCTGGTGGCGGTCGATGCGCACATCGAGCGTGACGATCTGGCCTTCCGCGGATCCCGCGATACCAGGCCGACTGCGCCGGTCGATGACGGTGTGCGGCAGCACGAACAGAAGATCGCCGGCACGCGCCGCGCGGTCGCCGAGATCGGCCGGAACAACCTTCTCGATCAGCGCGCCGACTTTCGGTCCGACGCCTGCAAGCGACGTAATCGGGACAAACAAGGGATCGAGGATGGTCGGGCGCATGATGTCAGCTTATGTTGCGACGGCGGCAGCGCAAGGCTGACAGCCCCTTCTATCCACGCTATATGCGCCGCAGCAAGCAAGGATGCGGTACGATGACCGGAACGACGAGATCAAGCGAGGGGCTGGACGTGCGCCGCCGCAAGCTTCTGTTTCGCTCCTGGCATCGCGGCATGCGCGAGATGGACCTGATCCTCGGCACTTTCGCCGACGCTGAGATCGGCGTCTTGACCAACGAGGAAATCGACCAATATGAGAGGCTCCTCGACATTCCCGATACCGAATTCCTGCCCATGGTCACCGGCGAACGCCCGGTTCCGGCCGATATCGATTGTGCCGTCCTGCGAAAGATCCTGGCTTTCCGCCGCTCTCTGACATTCTGAACACAAGCAATTCCAGGAAAAGTAACGAAGCGGTTTTCCGTTCGGAATTGCGATGAAACAAGACCGTGATTTCATGAGCCTCATTCCCACCATCGGTCTGCCGAAAGGCCGCGCCGGTCAGTTCATCGTCGATGGCGTCGCCGACGGCTACGAAGCCTTTGCGCTGGTGCAGGCGGCGCTCGAGATCGCGCCCGACAAGCCGGTTCTGTTCGTCGCGCGCGACGGTCAGCGCCTGCCGGCGATCATCGAGGCATTGTCCTTCGCGGCCCCCGGCCTGCCGGTGCTGGAACTGCCGGCCTGGGATTGCTTGCCCTACGACCGCGTCTCGCCCGGCTCCGAT
>NZ_RZRW01001280.1:0-700 GCF_003998745.1 Mesorhizobium sp. M7A.F.Ca.US.014.04.1.1
AGCGCACGGCCTCAACCGCGACCGCCTCAACCAGATCATATGGGCTGGACAAGGCAAGATATCCGATAGCTTCACGCCAGATGGCCTCTGGTGGACGCCGACCGATCTGGTGCACTACGAATACGATCCGGAAAAGGCGCGCAAGATCGTGGCTGATTCTGGCCTGAAGGGCACCACCATCAAGCTTGCGGCGCCAAGCGGCGATACGCTTCGACGCTTCGCCGAGCTTGCCAAGGAAGACCTTGACGCGATCGGCCTCAACATTGAGCTCGATCCGGTTCCGCAAAGCGACTACTACGCCAAGGCGGTTTCCGGCGAGATACGCTTCACGCCTATGCGCTGGACGCAACGGGCGGATCCCGATGGCCTTATCCACTACCTCTTCTCCAGCAAAGGCACCGCAAATTCCACGGGCTACAAGAATCCCGACGTGGACAAATGGATCGATGAGGCGCGGGTAATTTCCGACCAGGCTCGCCGCAAGGAACTGTACGAGAAGATCCAGCGTCAGATTTCTGCCGATCTGCCTTACATGCCCGTCGGCTTCAGCGTCGAATTCAACGCCATGCGCAACACCGTCAAGGGGTTTGCTCCGATGCCGGATGAAATCCCGCGGTTCCGTTATGTTTGGAAAACGCAGGCCTGATCGTCATGCTTTGCCGCGGCGTGGTGCGCCGCGGCTTCTGGCGCGGGGGGAACC
>NZ_RZRW01001281.1:0-697 GCF_003998745.1 Mesorhizobium sp. M7A.F.Ca.US.014.04.1.1
TGGGGAACGACCGAATCGTGACTGGCCTCGATGGCGGGGCGGATTGGGGTATTACAGACTATTGGTTGACCGCTGATCGTCACGTCGTGTTGATCGCGACCGTCGAGAAGGCAGAAGCGCTGATGCGCTATGTGGGCCATCTGCTTGTCCAGCGGCTGCGTCTCCTCATCATCGACGAGGCGCATCAGGTTGTCAGCGAGGTCGACGCCAGTGCGCAGGAAGCGCTTGCGTCTCACAGCAGTCGCGCGATGCGACTTGAGTCGATGGTCTCGCGTTTGCTGGCGATCAAGCCCGACATGGCGCGGATCGCGTTGACGGCGGTGGCGGGCGGCGCAGCGCTCCCTGTCGCCCAATGGATAGAAGGCCGCCTAGACGCGACGCCAGTTGGGCTCAGCTATCGCAGCAGCCGACAGCTGATAGGCGGGCTAAGAGTGGACACCCGACGTGCACCGGAAGCCGTGCTCGATATTATGAACGGGCAGATGCTTTACGTTCGCGGGCGTGATGCTCCAGTCTATCTGCCACTGCGCATCCCTTTGATGCCGCTCCCCGCACCGATCATCCGGAACAGCCTGCCGCACTACAATCAGCTCTATGTGCTGTGGACTGCGCTGCATCTGCTCGAAGGCAACCGGCGGGTGTTGATATCCGTGGCCCAGTCACCCGAACGGCTCATGAAGCGCTACGCCGAGGCTTT
>NZ_RZRW01001282.1:0-695 GCF_003998745.1 Mesorhizobium sp. M7A.F.Ca.US.014.04.1.1
CGGGCCGCCGATTGTCAACTTCACCCGCGAATCGCTGGCGCCGGTCATGTTTGCCGGTTCGTTCGTGTCCATCCTGCCGCTGGCCGCCGTCGGCGCCATCATCCTGTCCTTCCTGCGGCTGCCGGCGAAAGCATCCGGCAAGGTGGAGATCGCCGACAGCGACGCCAGACCACTGGCTGAAATCGTCACGCAGCCGCGTTTCGTCGCCGCGCTTTTCTGTGCGGTCGGCAGCTACGCGCTGATGAGCTTCGTCATGACGGGCGCACCGCTGGCCATGGTCGGCTGCGGACTGTCGGAGACCGACGCGACGCTCGGCATCTCCTGGCACGTCATGGCGATGTTTGCGCCAAGCTTCTTCACCGGCTCGCTGATCCATCGCTTCGGCGCCGAACGCATTGTGACCACCGGCCTGATCCTGCTCATCGGCTGCGCCATTGTCGCTCTGTCGGGCCTGGCGCTGTGGCAGTTCTGGACGTCGCTGATCCTGCTGGGCCTTGGTTGGAACTTCGGCTTCATTGGCGCGACCGCAATGGTGGCCTCCACCTACCGGCCGTCGGAAAAGGGCAAGGTGCAAGGCTTCCACGACTTCGTCCTGTTCGGCTCCGTCGCCTGCGCCTCACTGATGTCGGGCATGGTCTACAACGCCTGGGGCTGGGAGATGCTGAACTGGATAGTCTTTCCGGTCACCGTCCTGT
>NZ_RZRW01001283.1:0-694 GCF_003998745.1 Mesorhizobium sp. M7A.F.Ca.US.014.04.1.1
CAGGACCGCCAGCTCGACAAAATGCATAACCATGATCGGCAGGATCTTCAGGAATGGGCCGAGCGGCTCGTTCCACAGTTCTGGTCGCAGCATGGTCCCCGCGATCGCATAGAAAAGAGCCACCGCGATCGCCCCGAACAGCCCCAGCCGACTGGTCGGTCGCCAGGCGATCAACGCGCCGACCGCCATGTCGGCCAGCGCTCCGGCGATGACCGCCGGTTCCGCCAGCGGACCGATGGCCGTGCCGACCAGCAAGTCGACCCCGCGGCGCCAGCCGGTGGTCAGGGAAATGATGCCGGTCATGATCCAGAAGAAGGGCAGGACAGTAAAGATCGCCGGCTTGACGAAATAGAGACGGGCGAACCATCGCTCCTGCACCGTCGCGGGATTGAGCTTTAGCGCCGCTTCGAGGCTGGATGGTTGGATCCCTGTCGCAGTGATCCACGCCTGCGGGTCGCCGACAGCGCCCCGCACGATTTCCTTGGCCGCATTGCTGCGCATCGGCGGGCGCCAGCCGAGCAGAGCCGCCGCATCGCCGACCCGGTACAGGCCGGCCGCGACGCTACCGGGCAGAGTGAACTCTCCAGCCGGTCTCGACCCAAGCCAGCGGCGGTAGAGGCCGACCACCTTGCTAATCGGCAGCGCTTCAGGTCCGGCAAGGTCCAGCGCAAGGTGCGATGCGCTATCGGGCCGG
>NZ_RZRW01001284.1:0-694 GCF_003998745.1 Mesorhizobium sp. M7A.F.Ca.US.014.04.1.1
TCTGGAGAAAAAAAGAGGGGGCCCGAAATGGTGGGCCCCGCCAGCGGCTATGATCAGGCTGCAGAGAGCGGTCGGTCATTCGCGAGCCAAAGGCTGGCTGCTGCCAGGGCAGCAACCACAGCGCCAGCGATGGCGTGCGACCACATTGCTGCCGCCAGGCCGGCAAAGCCAAGCACCCAAGGTGCGGCCACAATCCACAGGCCGACGACAAGGTTCGCCCATTCCTCATATTTGTGGAACGCCACCAACGCGCGCGCTGCGATCAGAACGGTGATTACGCCCGCGATGAAGGCGTGCCAGACGGCAACAGCATCGGCAGCATAGCCAAGGAGCCAAGGCGAGAGCGCCAGCGCGATGCCGGCAAGGATGTTTACGACATCGAGCGCCGGCCTGCTGCTGTCGGAAGCGAGATTCTTCAACATCGTCATTCTCCTTTCCTGCGTTTCAGTACGTCAATGTACCGCCCTTGAGTCGAGGGCGGGTGCGGCAGCGGGCCTGTTCGGCCCGATGCCGCAAAGCTTCCTGGGTCCGGATTTGAAACGGGCGCAGTCCTTCGGCGAGATCGGCTCAGTCAGGAGGAAGGGTTCGATCTCCCGAGGTTCGAACGCATTGCCGGCGATCTCACTCAATGCGAGATGCAGCCGGCTCTTCGGCCTGGCCGCCAGCCGGGGCGCTGCGCCGCGCGCCAGTGCGC
>NZ_RZRW01001285.1:0-692 GCF_003998745.1 Mesorhizobium sp. M7A.F.Ca.US.014.04.1.1
ATTTGAGCGAGCGCACGCGCGCGAACAGCACTTCGATATCGGCGGCGTTGAGCACCGAGGTCGGCTCGTCGAGCAAAATGAGCAACTGCCGTTCGACCACTTCCTCCAATGTCAGCGCCTTGGCCAGCTCGACCATCTGGCGCGCCGCGAAGGTGAGTTCGGAGGTGCGCGCCGTGACATCGATGTCGATGCCGATCTTGGCCAACTGCCGGCGCGCCGCCGCGTTCATGGCGCGCCAGTTGACGATGCCGAAGCGGGTGAAGCGATCCTCCTCGCCGAGATAGATGTTTTCGGCGACGGTCAGATTGAGCACCAGCGACTGTTCCTGGAACACCATGCCGATGCCGTGCCGTGCCGCGTCGCGCGGACTGCGCATGCGCAGCTGTTCGCCGTCCAGCGTCAGGCTGCCGCCATCCGGCCGGTAGCTGCCGGCCAGCACGCGCATCAGCGTCGACTTGCCGGCGCCGTTCTCGCCGATCAGGCCTACCACCTCGTTCGGCCGGACTTCGATCGAAACGTCGCGCAGCGCCTGGACGCCGGGAAAGTTCTTGATGATGCCGGATGCGTTCAGCATGGCGCTCACTTGACGATCCTGAGGCGAACGCGATCGAGCGACAGCGCCACCGCGGCGATGATCATCAGGCCCTGCACGGTCTGCTGGATATAGGGCGAGATGCCGAGCAGGATCATGC
>NZ_RZRW01001286.1:0-690 GCF_003998745.1 Mesorhizobium sp. M7A.F.Ca.US.014.04.1.1
GAGATGGTCGACGCCCTGGAACACTGGCTGAACGAGCGCGACATTGCCGAAGACCAATACGATAGCGGCGGCGGCATCTGACGACAGGCTGATGCTTGAAATCTTCGAGCGCCTGGCCTTGTCGGCCGGGCGCGAGGTGATGCGCGTGTTCCACGCCGGCTGTGCGGTTGACCGCAAGTCCGACGCCTCGCCGGTGACCGAGGCGGACCGCGAGAGCGAAAAGATCATTCTCGCCGGACTGCGTGCCGCATTTCCCGATATCCCCTGCGTGGCCGAGGAAGAAGCTTCCGCCGGTATCGTGCCGCCCGACCTAAATGGGGCTTTCTTCCTGATCGATCCGCTCGACGGCACCAAGGAATTCGTCAACCGCCGCACCGATTTCACCGTCAACATAGCGCTGGTTCGCGATGGCGTGCCGGAAGTCGGCGTCGTCTTTGCGCCCTGCGCGGGCCGCTTCTTTTCCGGCCTGCCGGGAAGGGCGGAATCTCTCGAAATCGATGGCGGCTACCAGATCGTCGGCCGCCGGCCGATCTCGGTGAGAAGGGCCGTGGCGCCTCTGGCCGTCGTCGCCAGCCGTTCCCACAACACGCCGGAAACCGAGGCCTATATTCGCGACCTTGGTGCCGCCGAAATCGTCTCGGTCGGTTCGTCCTTGAAATTCTGCCTTCTCGCCAGTGCCGAGGCTGATGT
>NZ_RZRW01001287.1:0-686 GCF_003998745.1 Mesorhizobium sp. M7A.F.Ca.US.014.04.1.1
AGCTTACTCTGGTGCCATCGCAACACCGATCATCCTCAACATCGATGCAGGAACGACGGTAAGCGGCAAGGGCCTCGCAGTTTCCAACACTGGCGCCGGTGGTCTCAACGTCACCAACAATGGCACGATCAGCATTGATGCCGGCAACATGCCAACAGCTGGCGGCACCGCGGCGCTCTCGCTCTCGGCAGCCGGCGGCGTGATCACCTACACGGGTGGGAGCATCATCAACAACGGCACCGGCAATGCCTTCGATGCGGCGCAGACGGGAGGTGCCGGTTCGGTCGACATCAACATCGCCGCAGGTGTCTCTGCGGCAACAGGCGAAGGCATCACCGTCCGCGACGTAGCGACCAGCACCGGCGTTTCGGTCAAGACCAACAATGTCAGCGCGCTGGCGTTTGGCAAGGACGCGATCGATGCGCAGAGCCAGTCGCTGACCGGCAACATCGCGGTGACCGCCAATGGCGACCTTCAGGCGGGTAACGCCGGTTTGGTGGCGGTGATCGTTCCAGGTGCGGCAACCGGCAATATCGAGGTGACCACCAATGGGTCGATTGACGCCCGGTTCGGCATCGACGCCGAGAATCTCGGCACGGGCAGGACGACGGTGGTCGCAGGGGGTCCAATTGCCGCGACCACCGGCAACGGCATCTTTGCCGCATCGGTCGGCAGCCATGTAATAG
>NZ_RZRW01001288.1:0-685 GCF_003998745.1 Mesorhizobium sp. M7A.F.Ca.US.014.04.1.1
CTCCCGGAGAATAAAATGATCTTAATAATTCATTTTATCGGATGATCAACGGCGCGTAAATCGCCTGTTATCGACGCCGATCCGGGCGTCCACGGGAGATGGAAATGTCACCTGAACCTCTCGGCCCCTGGCCGATCGATCTTGGCGCATTGACTCCGATGCAGCGCGACGCCCTTTACACCAACCTTGTGCGTCACGCCCATCAGGAGAGATCGGAGGCAATTCGGCTGAGCGCGGTGTGGATCGCTTCGATTTTCAAGAAGCGCCTGACAGGAATTATTGCCTCGATCACTACATGTGTCGGCGCCGCGTTGGTGAGCATACGTGGACTGACCAAGACAAAAAGTCAGCCGGCGAACTGCCGGGCGATGATCAGCACCGCCGCACCCGCCAGAAACATCGCCATCAACCCGCCGCGCAACGAAACCACGGCGGTGACCACCAGAGCCGCCCACTCCGCCGGTCCGGCATTCAACAGTTCCGGCGCCACCAGCGTCGTCAGCACCGCCGCCGGCACGGCGTTGAGACCGGCCTCAACGCGCGGATGGATGGTTTCGAAGCGGGAGATGACCAGATGCCCGCCGATGCGCGTCAGATAGGTCGCGATTGCGCCGGCGATGATGATCCAGAAGGTCGTGCTCATGGCCGCGCCTTTACGCCGCTGTGATGGGGAGGCAGGATGACC
>NZ_RZRW01000129.1:0-11810 GCF_003998745.1 Mesorhizobium sp. M7A.F.Ca.US.014.04.1.1
CCTCCAGGTGCAATCGCCCGTTTCGTCGAGGCTGGCGCGAAGATCTGCGGCGGCATTCTTCCCGGTGTGCGGATAAACCCGTTCGGGCACCTCGGCGACGGAAACATCCATTACAATTTGTCTCCGCCGGAAGGTCGTGCCGATTTCGACGGCAAGGCCGAGCTGTTCGCAGAGGCGCTGTCATCTCTTGCCACTCAGATGGGCGGCAGCTTTGCCGCCGAGCATGGGCTTGGCCGGGCAAAGGTGGTCATGGCCGACCGCAATCGCGGCCTGGTGGAGCGAGAGCTCATGGCGCGGCTCAAAGGCGCGTTCGATCCGCTGGGCACGATGAACCCGGACGTCCTGGTTCGCGCCTCTCGGGAAAGAAAAACTTTCGAATAGACGGCATTTCTTGGTTTCGTCTCGATGCGCCAGCGTGCACGTATGAATCCGAAAGGCAGGCTCGATCCGCTTGCCGCCTGAATGAAGGATGTCGCAGCATGATCCGCAATGGCGGTCGCCTTCTTGTCGAATGCCTGATCGCGCTCGGCGCGACCAAGAGTTTCGGTGTGCCGGGCGAAAGCTATCTGGCCGTGCTGGACGCGCTGCACGACACTCGTGGAAAGCTGGACTACGTGCTGTGCCGCAACGAGGGCGGCGCGGCATTCATGGCCTCGGCCTATGGCAAGCTGACGGGTTCGCCGGGCATCTGCTTCGTGACGCGCGGACCGGGTGTCGCCAATGCGTCCATCGGCGTGCACACGGCGATGCAGGACAGTTCGCCGATGATCCTGTTCGTCGGCCAGGTCGGCACCGACATGCGCGGCCGCGAAGCGTTTCAGGAAATCGACTACCGCGCGGTGTTCGGCACGATGGCGAAATGGGCGGTGGAGATCGACGCTGTCGAGCGCCTGCCGGAAATCATTGCCCGGGCCTGGACCACGGCGCTCACCGGGCGGCCAGGCCCGGTGGTGATCGCCCTGCCCGAGAACATGCTGACGACGCTGACCGATGTCGCGGCGCTCAGCGGGCCTGCCAGGGTGTTCGAGGCCGCGGCCGATGCCGATGCGCTGGCCGAGGCCCGGTCCATGCTGGCCGCCTCCAGCAGACCGGTGATCCTGATCGGCGGTGCCAACTGGTCAGCTGACGGGCGTGCCGTGCTCCAGGCTTTCGCCGAGACCTCCGACATTCCGGTGGTCGCGGCGTTCCGTTTCCAGGATCAGTTCGACAATGGCTCACCGGTCTTCGTCGGCGAGGCCGGTGTCGGCATGGTCCCGCATGTCAAGAAGCTGATCCGGGACGCCGATGTGATCCTGGCGATCAATGTGCGCTTCGGCGAGATGACCACGGATGGCTACACGCTGCTGTCTGTGCCCGAGCCGAAGCAGAAGCTGATCCATGTCCACGCTTCGGATCGCGAGATCGGCAAGATCTACGTGCCCTCGCTTGGCATCCATGCCGGGCCGAACGCCTTCGCCAAGGCGCTCTCGCCGGTCAAGGGCGACTGGGGCGCGTGGCGGTCGCAGGCACGCCAAAGCTATGAGGGCACGTTCACCGCGCCTGCCCAGCCGGGCCCGGTCGACATGGTCGAAGTCAGCCGCTGGCTGCGCGAGAACCTACCCGACGACGTCATCCTCACCAACGGCGCCGGCAATTTCACCGTGTGGCCAAACAAGTTCTTCAGGTTCGGGCCAAAGGCGCGGCTGCTTGCACCGCAATCCGGCGCCATGGGCTACGGCCTGCCGGCGGCCATCGCGGCCAAAGTGGCCTTTCCCTCACGCACGGTGGTCTGTTTTGCCGGTGACGGCGATTTCCAGATGAACTGCCAGGAGTTGGGGACGGCGATGCAGGCCGGGGCGCAGCCGATCGTCCTCATCCTGAACAACGGCATCTACGGGACCATCCGCGCGCATCAGGAGCGGCACTATCCGGCGCGCGTGTCGGGAACGAACATCGAGAACCCGGATTTTGTCGGCATCGCCCGGGCCTATGGCTTCCACGCCGAGCGGGTCGGCGCGACGGGGGAGTTCGCCGGCGCTTTCGGCAGGGCGCTGGCATCCGCGACCGGCGCGGTCCTGGAGCTGGATATTTCCCCGGAGGCGATCACGCCGCGTCAAACCCTTTCCCAAATGCGCGACGCAGCGCTCGCTTCGCATAAGGCCAACGCATGACCAGTACGGCAAATGACATCCGTCTCGGCGCGGATATCGGCGGCACGTTCACCGATATTGTGGTCGATGTGCGCGGCACGATCTTTTCCACCAAGATCCTGACCAACTATGCCGCCCCCGAACAGGCTATCCTCGACGGAATCGAGATCGTCGTGCGCGACGCCGGCATCACGCTGGCGGACCTCGACATCGTCATTCACGGCACCACGCTGGCGACCAACGCGCTCATCGAACGGCGTGGCGCCAAGACGGCATTGGTCACCACCGAAGGGTTTCGCGATGTCATCGAGATGCGCACGGAAAACCGGTTCGAACAGTATGATCTGAACCTGAAGCTGCCGCCGCCGCTGATCCCGCGCGAGCATCGCTATACGGTCAAGGGGCGCATCGGCGCGGACGGAAAGGAATTGCAGCCGCTGGACGAAGCAGCGCTCGACGAGATCGCCGACAGCATCGCCGCGGGCGGCTTCGGCGCCGTCGCCATCGGCTTCATCCATTCCTACATGAACCCGGTGCATGAGCAGCGGGCACGCGCGATCCTCGCCAGAAAGCTGGACATACCGATTTCCATCAGCGCTGAGGTCTCGCCGCAGATGCGCGAGTTCGAACGCTTCAACACGGTTTGCGCCAATGCCTATGTCCGGCCGCAGATGGCCGACTATCTGGTGCGCCTCCAGGTGCGGCTGAAGGAGATGGGGGCGAACTGTCCGGTGTTCATGATCCACTCGGGCGGCGGACTGATCTCGATGGAAACCGCGTCCGAATTTCCGGTGCGCCTGGTCGAGTCCGGTCCGGCCGGCGGTGCCATTTTTGCGGCCGACGTGGCGCGGCGCTTCGACCTGGACTCCGTCGTCTCCTACGACATGGGCGGAACGACCGCGAAGATCTGCCTGATCGAGGACTATTCGCCGCGCACGGCGCGGACCTTCGAGGTCGCCCGCACCTATCGCTTCTGCAAAGGCTCCGGCATGCCGATCTCGATCCCGGTCATCGAGATGATCGAGATCGGCGCCGGCGGCGGCTCGATCGCCTGGGTCGACGCCATGGGCCGCATCCAGACCGGCCCGGAAAGTGCCGGGTCCGAACCCGGTCCCGCCTGCTACGGGCGTGGCGGCAGCCGCCCGGCCATCACCGATGCCGACCTGGTGCTGGGCAAGCTCGATCCCGACAATTTCGCCGGCGGCGCCATCAGGCTCGACACGCAGGCTTCCGAGCAGGCGATCACCCGCGATGTCGGCACCCGGCTTTCGCTCAATTCCGTTTCCGCCGCTTTCGGCATCTGCGAGGTCGTCGACGAGAATATGGCCAATGCCGCCCGCGTCCACGCGGTGGAAAACGGCAAGAACATCTCCGACAATGTCATGATCGCCTTTGGCGGTGCAGCGCCCCTGCATGCGGCGCGGCTGTGCGAGAAGCTTGGCGTCGAACAGTGCCTTGTCCCGCAAGGCGCCGGCGTCGGCTCGGCCATCGGTTTTCTCAAGGCGCCGTTCGGCTACGAGGCGCTGGCTTCCAAGCTGATGCGGCTGTCGCGCTTCGATGCATGCGAGGTGAATGCGCTGCTCGACGGGCTGAAGACGACTGCCGAGAGCTTCGTGCGAGCCGGCACTAACAATGCCATCACCCGCGAGATCACCGCCTTCATGCGCTATGCCGGCCAGGGTTGGGAAATCCCGGTGCCGCTGCCCGACAGGGCGTTCAAGCCCGGCGATGAGGTGAGCCTCAAGGACGCCTTCCGGGACAATTATGCGCGCTTCTTCGGCCGTGCCATTGATGGCCTCGACGGATTGGAAATCGAGATCGTCACCTGGTCGGTCAAGGCGCAGGACGTGCGGCCGGCGCCCGCAAGGCACGAGATCACCATGGGGACCAGGACCGTCGCCGCTTCGCAAACGCGCGAGGTTTTCGATCCGGCGACCGGAACCGTGCAGGTTTCAGCCATCATCGAACGCGCCGACCTTTCGCCAGGGGATCGCATCAGCGGTCCGGCGGTGATCGTCGAGCGTGAGACGTCGACGGTCGTCACCACTCTCTTCGATGCCGCGCTACAGAGCGACGGTTCGATCCTCCTGATCCGCAAAGGGGTCCAGGCATGAGCGACATCTTGGAAATCCGCATGCAGGTGATGTGGAATCGCCTGATTTCGGTGGTCGAGGAGCAAGCGCTGACCCTGTTGCGTACGGCCTTCTCCACGTCGGTGCGTGAATCGGGCGACCTGTCGGCCGGCGTGTTCAATCCGCGCGGCGAGATGCTGGCGCAGGCCGTGACCGGTACGCCCGGGCATGTGAACACCATGGCCGAGGCCGTGCTGCAGTTCATGAACGAGATCCCGCGCGAGGAGATGTACGAGGGCGACACCTATGTCACCAACGATCCCTGGAAAGGCACCGGCCATCTCCATGACATCACCATGGTCTCGCCCTCGTTCCTGAACGGCGAACTGGTGGCATTCTTCGCCTGCACCGCGCACGTGGTCGATGTTGGCGGACGTGGCTTCGGCGCCGACGGCAAGTCAGTCTACGAGGAAGGAATCCAGATCCCGATCATGAAGTTCGCCGAGCGCGGCAAGGTGAACCTCGATCTGGTGAAGATCCTGCGCGCCAATGTGCGCGAGCCGAACCAGGTCGTCGGCGACTTCTATTCGCTGGCCGCCTGCAACGAGGTCGGCCATCGCCGCCTGGTCGACATGATGAAGGAGATCGGCCTGGCATCGCTGGACAGGCTGGGAGAGTTCATCTTCACGCGCACGCATGACGCGACGCTGGAGCGCATCAAGGCGCTGCCGAAAGGCACCTGGTCGAACGAGTTGGTGACCGACGGCTACGATACGCCGGTCAAGCTGGTGGCAGCTGTCTCGATTGAGGACGACCATTTGAATGTCGATTTCTCCGGCACCGATCCGACAAGCCGATGGGGCATCAACGTTCCGATCATCTACAGCAAGGCCTATGCCTGCTACGCCCTGAAATGCGTCGTGGCGCCGGAGATCCCGAACAATGCGGCCTCGCTTGCTCTGTTCACTATATCGTCGCCGACCAACATCCTGAACGCCCCGCGGCCGGCGCCGGTCTCCCTGCGGCACGTCATCGGCCATATGGTGCCCGATCTGGTGCTGGGCGCGCTGGCCAAGGCGCTGCCGGGCCAGATCCTTGCCGAAGGGGCGGCGGCACTGTGGAACATCCACATCTCGGTCAGGCCGGTCGCCGGGAGCGATGGACGCCGCGCCGAGGTGCTGATGTTCAATTCCGGCGGCATGGGGGCCCGCCCGACGTTGGACGGGCTGTCCGCCACCGCCTTTCCGTCCGGTGTCCATACCATGCCGATCGAGGCGACCGAGCACACCGGGCCGATCGTCATCTGGCGCAAGGAACTGCGTCCCGATTCCGGGGGCGACGGGGAATTTCGCGGCGGCCTCGGCCAGATCCTCGAAATCGCGGCCACTGAAGGCCACGAGTTCGATTTTTCCGCCATGTTCGACCGGGTCAACCATCCGGCCAAGGGACGCGATGGCGGCAAGGACGGGATAGCCGGCATCGTCAGGCTCGACGATGGCACGCTGATGCGCCCCAAGGGCTGGCAGCACGTTCCGGCAGGGCGTCGTCTGGTGCTGGAACTTCCTGGCGGTGGCGGCTATGGCGATCCCTCCAGGCGCAGTACGGAGGCGCGGGCACAGGACGTGTCCAGGGGCTATATTTCGGAGAAAAGCCGATGAGCTACATTTCCTCGCGCCTGTCCGTGGTCAAGCCGTCGGCTTCGATGGCCGCCTCGCAGGCGGCCAAGGCGCTACGGGTCAAAGGCGTCGACGTCATCGACCTTGGCCTTGGCGAACCTGATTTTCCGACGCCTGCCCACATCATCGAAGCGGCCTATGCAGCCGCCAAAGCGGGCCAGACCCTCTACACCGCCGCAGCCGGCTCGCCGGAAGTGCGCGAGGCCGTGGCCGGGAAGTTCAGGCGCGAGAACGGACTGGACTACACGGCCGACGACATCGTCGTGGCCAACGGCGCCAAGCAGATCATCTTCAACGCGCTGATGGCGACGCTGGAACCCGGCGACGAGGCCATCCTGCCCGCGCCCTATTTCGTCTCCTATCCTGAGATGGTGAAGCTGCTAGGCGGCACGCCCGTCACGGTCGAATGCAGGGAAAGCGGCGGCTTCAGGCTGACGCCCGAACTCTTGGAAAAGGCGATCGGGCCGAGAACCAAGTGGCTGTTCCTGAACATGCCCGGCAATCCATCCGGAGCGGTCTACTCGGCCGACGATCTCAAGGCGCTTGGCGCTGTCCTTGCCAGGCATCCGCAGGTGCTCATCCTGTCGGACGAGATCTATGAGCACATCATCTTCGATAACCGCGAATTCGTATCCTTCGGCAAGGCCTGCCCTGACCTCAAGGACCGAAGCCTCATCGTCAACGGCGTGGCCAAGGCCTATGCGATGACCGGCTGGCGTGTCGGTTATGCAGCCGGCCCGGCACCACTCGTCAAGGCGATGTCGATCATCCAGAGCCAGTCGGTCACTTCGGTCTGCTCGATTGCCCAGGCGGCGACGGTCGCCGCACTGAATGGCCCGCAGGACGAGGTGGCTCGTTTCCGCGATGCATTCGAGGCGCGCAGGAACCTGGTCGTCGATGGCATAAGGCGCATCAACGGCCTGACGCTGCCGCCGCCGGAAGGAGCTTTCTATGCCTATATCGGTTGCGCCAGCCTGATCGGCCGCAGGACCCCAAAAGGCGTCATGCTGGAGGACGATACGGCGGTGGCGACCTATCTTCTGAACGAAGGCCGCGTGGCCTCGGTGCCGGGCACTGCCTACGGACTTTCACCTTATTTTCGTATCTCCACCGCCACCAGCGAGGAGGTGCTTGCCGAGGCGATCGCGCGGATCAACGCCGCCGTCGCGCAAGTGGAGTAGACCATGCCGCATTACGAACGCATCCTGATCACCGGCGCCGCCGGCCGGCTTGGCTCGGAACTGCGAAAGGGGCTGGTGCCGCTGGCAAAAACGATCCGCCTGGCGGGTCGCGAACCGTTCGGCGATCTTGCTCCTCACGAGGAAGAAGCGGTCTTCGATCTCGCCGACATGGAGGCTACACTTGCGGCCACCAAGGACTGCGACGCGATCGTGCATTTCGGCGGTGCGCCGCTTGAATGCGAATGGCAAACGATCCTGGATTCCAGCATTCGCGGATCCTACCACATCTACGAAGGCGCCCGGAAACACGGCGTGAAGCGGGTTATCTATGCTTCCTCGGTGCATGCCATCGGCTATCATGAAGTCGAAGCCCATATCGGCGTCGATGCGCCGGTGCGCCCCGACAGCCTCTACGGCGTGTCGAAGAATTTCGTCGAAAGCCTGAGCCGGCTCTACTGGGACAAGTTCGGCATTGAGACGGCTTGCCTGCGTATCTTCTCGTCCTTTCCCGAACCGGCCGACCGACGCATGCTGTGGTCGTATCTTTCCTTCGCCGACTGCGTTCGTCTGGTCGAAGCAGCACTGACGGCGCCGCGCGTCGGGCACACAATCTCGTTCGGCATATCCGACAACAAGCTGAAAATGGTCGACAACAGCGGCGCCAACCATCTGGGGTTCATCCCGCAAGACAGCGCCGAGCCATTCCGCGCAGCGGTCGAGGCGAAGACGCAGATTCCGGATCCCAAGGCGCCATCGGTGAAGTATCTGGGCGGGTGGTTCTGCGAGCTTGGCCATCCGGACGACAAGCGGGCGTAACTATCAAAAAACCAATCCGCTAGATGGCGAAGACGAAACATCCACCAACACCCCTACGGCTCCCTGCAATTCACGGCGACAGCCGAATAATGATCATGAAGCGCTTCCGGGACGTTCAGGCCAGGGCGACACCGGCGATCGTGCAAGACCGTAGGCTCCGGCGATCACCCCCATGCCTCCGGTGTGCTTCTGAGGTTCGGTGCCGTCTGCCATGTAGGCTTCCGCGATCACCTGTTCTGATGCAGGATCGTCTCGGCCGCAATGAAGCCCCAGGTCAGGTTCGGGCCGAGCGTGGTGCCGGCCCCTACGGCGCGCGTGCCGATGGGGTTGGCCATCGCAAGCCCTGCCGCATAAAGGCCGGGAATGATCGAGCCGTCCGGTCTCAACACCTGCGCCCGCTCGTTGGTCCGGGCCCCGCCCTTGGTGCCGAGGATCGAGCGATTGATCGTCATGCCGACGTAGGGCGCCTTGTCGATCGGCTTCAGCCGGTTCTCGGGGCCATGCGCCTTGTATGCCTCCCAACCATTATCGCCGCGGTGGAAGTCCGCATCGTGCCCGTTCTCGCAAAAGCCGTTCCAGCGCGCGATCGTCTCCTCCAGCGCCGCCGCCGGCAACCCGAGCTTGGCGGCAAGGCCAGCGATGGTATCGGCCTTCTTGATCCAGTCGCGCTCGTAGGAGGCATACCAGCGGAAAGGCAGCGAGGTTTTGAGGAAACGATTATCGCCAACGAGATAGCAGGGCAGATGGACGGGCTCGCCATCCGGTCCGCGCGCATCGATCGCCTCGCCGATGTTGAAGGCGTTTTCGCTGACAAAGCGCTTTCCCTCGCGATCGACCACGATCGAATGCGGCTCGGCCTGGAAGGTCATCGGCAAGCCGTGCGACTGTCCCTGGTAGCGCGTCGGCAGGCAGGGATAGACGTTCGCCTGATCCATGCGGTCCAATTGCGCGCCGACGGAAGCCGCAAGCTTCTGGCCGTCGCCCTCATTGCCGCGCGGGCTGCCGATCCGGTCGAAGGCGCCGGGGAAGTGGCGTGCGCGCATCTCGGCGTCCCATTCGAAGCCGCCGGTTGCGATGACGACGCCGCGGCGCGCGACGATCTTCGTGCGCCGGCCCTTGCTCTCCACCTCCGCGCCGGCGATGCGTGAGTCCGGATCCTGAAGCAGGGTGACGGCGCGCGTTCCCGGCTGAAAGGTGACGCCGGCATCGAGGCAGCCCTTGATCAGCCCGGTCATCAGTGCCGTGCCCTGGCCGCCGGAATTCGTCAGCCATCGCCATAGAAGCTTCGGCCAGACCTTGAACCCGGCGCGGATGGGATGGTGATAGAGATCGAGGTCGACGATCTCCTGGTAGGTAAAGCTGTGCGGCAAGGTGGAGCGGCGCAGACTCCGCGCAAACTTGCCGAGGAGACGGCGGCTGAGCGGCCTCGGCGAGAGCATGCGGCCATAGAGTTTCCCGCCCGGCGCTTCGGCAAAGGGATCGGGCTCGTTGATCAAGCGAAAATCGAGCGGCGTGTTGACGGACAGAAAGTGCAGCATGTCCGGCGCGGCCTTGGCGAAAGCGCCCCAGAGCGCATCTTCCTTCTGCTCCCATCCTTCGGGCGCGACCGCACGCAGATAGGCGAGCGCATCCTCGCGGCTGTCGGCGATGCCGGCTTCGGCCGCGACATGGTTGGCGGGTATCCAGACCCCGGCACCGGACATGGCCGAGGTGCCGCCCAACCATTCGCTCTTTTCGATGACGAGCACCCTGAGGCCACCCTTGGCGGCCCGCAGCGCTGCCGAGCAGGCCGCCGATCCCGAACCGATCACCAGAACATCGTACTCGCCCATCGGCATTCCCCTGCCATCATCGACACAGCACTATATAGAGGCACGAAATTTAATCTGTCTACTATTGTGTCGACACTTTTTGCGCTGTACCCTCTCCAAGTCAGCAACGCGCCCGAACGACCTTCGCAGCTCCATTCGACAGGCAGAGCCATGGACGACACCAACCTTCCACCCGCGCCCTCTGGCATCCATGTTTCCGGAACCGAAACGCGCGAAAGCTACTGGCAGCCGGTTCCCGCAAACGGCCATATCGACGTGGCGCTCGCGCCGCACATCGTCGGCATGGAGCACCCCTTCGCGCTGGGCACGCAGTCGGTAGCGCCCGGCGGCTATGTGCGCGAACACACGCATGACCGCAACGAAGAGACGGTCTATGTCATCGAAGGCCATGGCCGCGCCGTCATCGACGGCAAGGAATATCCGCTGGAACCGGACAGCGTGGTGTTCCTGCCGAAGAATGTCCGACACATGTTCATCAACGACGGCGACACGCGCCTGCGCTGGATCTGGTTGATCGTGCCGAACGGGCTCGAGGATTTCTTTCGCCTGATCGGCAAGCCGCGCAAGCCAGGTGACCGTGTGCCGTCCAATTTCCCGCGCCCCGAAAACGTTCTGGAAATCGAGCGCAAGACGGTGTTCGGGGCAGACCTCGCCGACAAGTTCGATCCCCTGAGGCAGAATCCCTGAAGAAGCCTCGGATGGTGACGCTCGGCCTCATCGGCTTCGGCACGATCGCGCGCGAGATCGTCTCAGCTTTCCCAGTGGACTCGGTTTGCTGGGTGGCGCTGATGCGCGAAGGTACCCGCCGCGACTTGCCGGCGAATGTCAGCACTGTCACGCAGCTTGACGCGCTGATCGGTCCGCGCCCCCGGGCGGTGGTGGAGGCGGCAAGCCAGGAGGCGGTGGCCGCTTATGTGCCCGCGCTTCTCGAAGCCGGCATCCCGACCATCATCGCTTCGATCGGTGCATTCGCCGATCCGATCCTTGCCGCGAGGCTGACCGATGCTTCGCGCAATAGCGGCGCGCGCTTGGTCCTGCCGTCAGGCGCGTTGGGCGGTCTCGACTATCTCAGGGCGATAGCCGCACTTCCTGAGGCGCGGGTGCGCTACACCTCGCGCAAGCCGCCGACAGCTTGGGAAGTCGAGCTTGCCACTCTTGGCCTGTCGGCCGAGCACGACGCGGTATCCCTCTTCGAAGGCACGCCGGCGCAAGCGGCAAAGCTCTATCCGAAAAACCTCAACGCCGCCTTCGCCGTGGCGCTCGCTGCAGGTATCGACAAAGTCACAGTGCGCGTGGTTGCCGATCCGAAAGCTGCCGGCAACATGCATGAAATCGAGGTCGAGAGCACCGCCGGCACCGCCTCCTTCCGCCTCGTCAACGCACCCTCGCCCAACAATCCGAAAACCTCGATGCTCACGGCGCTCAGTCTCGTCGCGGCGCTTGGCGAGTTGCTCGACAGGGAGGGCCTCAGCTGATGCCCTTCTTCACCGCCGCCGATGGCTGCCGCATCCACTACGAGACATCAGGCAGCGCCGGCCCACGCCTCATCCTCATCTCCGGGCTCGGCGGTGATGGAAGGTTCTGGACTGGTGTGGTACGCCTGCTCGAGGCCGACCATCGCGTCATCGTCACCGACCATCGCGGCGCCGGTCGCAGCGATCGCCCCGAAAGCCCCTATTCCATTCCCCTGATCGCCAGCGACATTGCCGGCCTGCTGGCGCAGACGGGCGGTCCCGCCCATATTGTCGGGCATTCCACTGGTGGCGCCATCGCGCAGGTGCTGGCGCTCGATCATTCGGAACTTGGCCTGAGCTATACGATCAGCAGTTCCTGGGCGCGAGCCGACAGCCGTTTCCGCACGCTCTTCAGCGCTCGCGCCGAACTGCTGGAGGCCGGCTTGGCCGAGACCTATCAGCGCCTCGGCCATGTGCTCTGCCACGAACCGTCCTACCTCGAAACGCATGCCGGGGAACTCGACGCAGCCGTCGCCGCCGCCCCTGACACCCTGGCGCCGCTGACAGTCAGTGCTGCGCGCGTGCGCATGCTGCTCGACCATGATCGCCTTGCCGATCTGCCGCGCATCGACACCCCGGTTCAAGTGATT
>NZ_RZRW01001289.1:0-685 GCF_003998745.1 Mesorhizobium sp. M7A.F.Ca.US.014.04.1.1
GGCTGTGATCTGGGCGCACCCAGATGCCGTTTGCAGCGCGAAACGGGCTGCCGTCCCCAGCAACCACATAGGGCCGCATGCGCGGCGTGCCCGCCGCACCGCTGGTTATGAACAGGAAATCCCTGCCGGGCGAGGAAAACAGGTCGAACATGCCGTAGATCGTGGAGGCGGTAGCCTCCGGAACGGCAAGGATCGCCACATTCAATGGGCCGATCTGTTCAACCATGGCAGAAATGACCGCCTTTCAGCATTTTCGACTTTAGCGGCCGTGCCCGCGCCGCGCTAGCGTGTGTGAAACGAGGAGACCGCCACATGGCCGCCACCGCTACCCTTGCAGCATCGAGCATCGAAAGCTTCCGTTCCATCATGCGCGGCGAGGTGCTGGAGCCGTCGAGCCCATCCTATGACACGACGCGGATCGTCTGGAACGGCATGATCGACCGACGTCCCGCTCTCATCGCGCGCTGCCGGAGTTTTGCCGATGTCGAGGCGTCGGTGAATTTCGCGCGCGAAGAGCGGCTGGCGATCGCGATCCGCTCGGGAGGCCACAATGTTGCAGGCTACGCCGTCTGCGACGGCGGCCTGGTGATCGACATGTCGCTGATGAATGGCGTGCGGGTCGCGCCCGGCGTCGATCGTGTCTTCGTTGAGGGCGGCGCTATTTGGGCCGATGTCGATGCGGACC
>NZ_RZRW01001290.1:0-597 GCF_003998745.1 Mesorhizobium sp. M7A.F.Ca.US.014.04.1.1
ACCCGGATTGATGTCGAGCGCTGTATCAAGCGCCTTCAAGGCTTTTGGCAGAAGGCCAGAGCGCTCGTAGATTGCTGCTCCGAGGCGAATAAGCTCGGGCGACTTGAGCGCGCCGGGCAGCAGTGAATCAAAAAGCGCACGCGCGTCAGCCCTTCGGTCCGCGCGGTACAAGGCGAAGAGACGACGCTTCAAAATCTCCGACGGCCGGTCGAGCGCATACAGACCATCCAGAAGGTCTGCGGCCTCCGACCATCTGTTGTCGTCGGCATAGGCATCAGACAGTGCGAATCGATCCAGTGGCGACAAATCGGTGCGGCTGCCGAAGGCGGCAAGGCGCATTCTTGCCTTTTCAAGCTCGACCGTGTCGCCTAGACGTCGCGCGATTTCAGCAACGCGGCTCTCGAACGAAATGTTCACGGTAAACTGCTTGCGGAATTCGTCGGCGAGCGGCATGGCCTCCGAGGGCGAGCCCGACTGGAATTTCTGCAGTACAAGCATTTCTGCTGCGCTGGCTTTGCTGTCGTCGGTTGTGGCGAGTTCCAGTGCGCGCTTGGCAAACCCTTCAACGCTCGGCCAGCCTCTTACTGACAAAGCGAC
>NZ_RZRW01001291.1:0-683 GCF_003998745.1 Mesorhizobium sp. M7A.F.Ca.US.014.04.1.1
GCGCCCGGCATTCCGAGCGCCTCGGCGATGGAGGGCGTGATCTCCTGAAGACGCACGCCGATGAAGCCGCGCTCGATGCGGCCAGTGCTGATCAGTTGGTCGACGATAGTCCGAGCTGTGCGCGAGGGCACCGCGAACCCAATGCCTATGCTACCGCCTGACGGCGACACGATTGCCGTGTTGACTCCGATGACTTCGCCGCGCGCGTTGAACAAAGGACCTCCCGAGTTACCTCTGTTGATCGAGGCGTCAGTTTGCAGGAAATCGTCGTAAGGACCGGCCTGGATATCGCGAGAGCGGGCAGAAAGGACGCCAACAGTGACCGTGCCCCCGAGGCCGAAGGGACTGCCGATGGCGATGGTCCAGGCCCCTGGTTGCATCGCGTCCGAATCCCCCCAGGCCGTCGCCGTCATGTTGGGCGGAGGCTCGACTTTCAATACCGCGATGTCGGTTGCCGGATCGCGGCCCACCACCCGGGCGGGCGCCGTCTCCTTGTCGGAGAACACGACGTGAATCTCAGTTGCGTCGGCGACGACATGGTTATTGGTGACGATATAGCCTTCGGGACTGATCACAAAGCCGGAGCCGAGTGCTTCCCGCACCTGGGGCTGGATACGCCCTCCTCCGTCGAAGGGATTGGGAAAGTCGTTGAGCGTCGTTTGATCCTGGATGAGCTGCGTGGT
>NZ_RZRW01001292.1:0-680 GCF_003998745.1 Mesorhizobium sp. M7A.F.Ca.US.014.04.1.1
CTCGCGTGGTTATCGACATTTCGGCAATTCAGCATGTGCACATACTAACTCCGGCGGACGGGCCACCGCG
This sequence comes from Mesorhizobium sp. M7A.F.Ca.US.014.04.1.1, assembly GCF_003998745.1. Classification (NCBI taxonomy): domain Bacteria; kingdom Pseudomonadati; phylum Pseudomonadota; class Alphaproteobacteria; order Hyphomicrobiales; family Phyllobacteriaceae; genus Mesorhizobium; species Mesorhizobium sp. M7A.F.Ca.US.014.04.1.1. Next base: position 71 of record NZ_RZRW01001292.1, read on the forward strand.
CGGCATGGCCCGACGCACAGAGCGTTCTGCCGGCGTCGAGCGTGATTCACAGCCGCCAGTTCTTAGGGCAGCTAGGAAGCAATGCATCAACGCCGCACCGGCTGCCCCGTCCTGGAACACTTTAATGCGCGCCGCCAGGAACGGGGTCGCTGTGCTGACGTTCTTCTGGGGACAAGGTGAGATTTCAGTGAACAGGCATATTTCGCGGACGGATGTCGAACAAATCGATCACACGGATGACAGCGGGTTTACGATAGAGCACGGCGTCCCGCCATCTTCAGCTATCGCGGCAGCGCTGGCCGGTGGGCTGGAGGCCAGCCGGCACAAGCACATTATCCATATAACTGCCTCGGAACGCAGCGCCGACGAGATCGTCGGGGCTTTGCGTCAGTTCCTGCCGCACGCGGAGATCATCTTGCTGCCGTCCTGGGATTGCCTGCCTTACGACAGGGTGTGGCCCACACGCGCCAATATGGGGCGGAGGCTTCGTGCGTTGTGTCACATGGCAACGAAGCCCGATCGTGCGCGCATCGCTGTAATGTCGATCGAAGCCAGTCTGCAGCGGGTGCCGCCCGCCCAGGTCATTGCTGGCGGTTTCGCAATTCTGGAG
>NZ_RZRW01001293.1:0-679 GCF_003998745.1 Mesorhizobium sp. M7A.F.Ca.US.014.04.1.1
GGTGAACATCACGCCCCAGTCGGTGGTGAACTCGCCGACGAAGACGGTGAGGCCCTGCGGCAAGGTTTTGAGCTCGTCCGAGGTGATCAGCACCAGCGGGAAGAAGAAGTCGTTCCAGATCGGCACGGCGTTCTGGATGGCGACGATGACCAGGGCCGGGCGCGCCAACGGCAACATGATCGAGCGCATGATGCGAAATTCGCTGGCGCCGTCCATGCGTGCGGACTCTTCCAGTTCGCGCGGCAAGGTCCGGAGGAAGCCGGTCATGATGAACACCGCCGAAGGAATGCCCATGGCGACATAGACCAGCACCAGGCCGGCATAGCTGTCGACCAGCCCAAGCGAATCCAGCTGGATGAACAGCGGAATGATCGCCAGTTTCAGCGGCACCGTCATGCCGCTGAGGAAAAACATCAGCACCAGCGCGCTCAGCCTGAACTGGTAGCGGGCAATCGCATAGGCGGCCATGGTGCTGAACAGGAGGATCAGCGCCACCGCGGCCATGGTGATGCCGACGGAATTGGCGAGGTAGCGGACGAAATTGGTTTCGCTCCACACCCGCTCGGCATTGGCCAGCGAAAAGTGCGCCGGCAGGGCGAAGGGGCGAGCTGAAGATTTCGGCGTTGGTCTTGAACGACGACATCACCATGACGAACAGCGGATAGATCATGATGACGGC
>NZ_RZRW01001294.1:0-678 GCF_003998745.1 Mesorhizobium sp. M7A.F.Ca.US.014.04.1.1
GCTTTGCCTTCGCGCCATCGCAGGACGCCGCACTCAAGTTCGTCGACGCGGTTCGGAAGACGACAGTTGAGGGCGGCCTTGAGGTCAAGATCGTCAAGGGCAGGAACTCCGGCGCGAAGATCAGTTCAACCAGGCTGGATCTCGTCGGCAGCTGACGCTTCAGTTTCAGGCAGAAAGGCAAGAAATGGCCCGCAAACACATCCTGCACATGCTGACACCGTTGAAGCAGATGAGCCCCTTCGACGTGAACATGGCGCTCGACGCAGGTTTCGACGCCGTCGTCCCCTATGTCGATGTGGGCCTGGCCGAAGTGACGGGACTGGTCCAGGACGCGATCTTTTCACGCCCGCCGGATGCGGGTGTCGACACCGGCATCTTCATCGCCGGGAAGGATGCCTCGTTGGCGCTCGACATGTTCGACGCCGCGAAGAAGGCGATGGTGCCGCCTTTCCAGGTTTCGGTATTTGCCGATCCAGCCGGCTCGTTCACCACAGCCGCGGCGATGGTGGCCAAGGTCGAAAAGGCGCTGGAGAAGAAATTCCAGCGTGCGCTCAGGGATACGAGAGTGGCTGTTTTCGGCGCCACCGGCGTCGTCGGCTTCTGCACCGCCGTCATCGCGGCAGGGGAAGGTGCCCGGGTCACACTTGTCGGCCATGACGGCATCGAACGGGTCAAGCA
>NZ_RZRW01001295.1:0-675 GCF_003998745.1 Mesorhizobium sp. M7A.F.Ca.US.014.04.1.1
ATATATGGACAAGCCGTCCGATAAATCGCCTTGGAGAGCGACCATGCGACTGCCGTGGCACCTCTCACCGAGGCACGAGCGAGAAAGTCCGCTTCACGGCAGTCGCATCGAACAGGCGTGATGCGTCACCGGCGAGCGCCAAGTCGCCGACGCAGAGCGTGACATTCGAGGCTTCGCCCCAGGTCGGCCGAGAGTGCAACAGGGCCGTCCTCGACAACAAGGTCCACCCATCGGCGGTAGCAGTCATGACGAGCCGAGCGCAAGGAGAATGACATGACTTCCAGCAGCATCGTTCGTCAAGATAACGGAGAGCGAACTCATTCAACAATGATGGCTTGGCGCGTGCACGAGTTCGGGCCACCAGAGATCATGAAGTACGAGCGCGTTCCGCGGCCTGATCCTGGCCCCGGCGAGGTCCTCGTCAAAGTTGAAGCCGCCGGCGTCGGACCGTGGGATGGTTGGATCCGGGCGGGCAAGAGCGCCTTACCGCAACCGCTCCCTCTCACGCTAGGCTCGGATCTCTCCGGCGAAATCGTCGCCAAGGGGTCCGGAGTTTCAGAACTGCGTGTGGGAGATCAGGTTTATGGCGTTACGAATCCGCGGTTTATAGGGGCCTACGCCGAATACGCAGTGGCTTCCGCTGAGATGGTGTCGAACAAGCCGACGTCGCTAACC
>NZ_RZRW01001296.1:0-674 GCF_003998745.1 Mesorhizobium sp. M7A.F.Ca.US.014.04.1.1
CCATAATAGAGCACGAACAGCAGGATCAGGATCGGCAGGCCGCGCATGATCTCGATATAGGCGCGAACGGCCCAGCGCAACGGCGTGAACTGCGTGCTTTCGAGGCAGGCGAGCAACAGGCCGACAGCCAGTCCGAGGGCAGCAGCCAGCGCGCAGATCCAGGCCGTCGTCGCCAGTCCGGCCAGCATCAGCGGCCCATATTGCAGCCACAGGTCGAAGAACTGCGTCATGGCTCAGGCCCTCCGCGCTAGTCGCTGCTCGGCCATGCGACCGAGCAGCGACAGGAGGAAATTGATGACGATGTAGATGATGGCGGCGGCGATGTAGATTTCGAACGGGCGGTAGGTGGTCGCGACGATCTGCTGGCTCACCCGCATCAGTTCCGTCACCGCGATAACGGAAACCAGCGAGGAATTTTTCAGAATGCTGATGGTCTCGTTGACCAGCGAGGGAATGACGAGACGCAGTATCTGGGGGACGAGAATGTGCTGGCGCGCCGCCCATTTGCGTATGCCCACCATGCGTGCCGCTTCCAATTGCCCCCGCGGAATGGCCAAAAGCCCGCCGCGAAATATCTCGGCCTGGAACGCGATCGTGTTGAGGGTCAGCGCGATGATAGCGGCAAGGATAGGAGCCACGTTGATGCCGTTGAGCGGCAGCAGATAGGATATGAT
>NZ_RZRW01001297.1:0-673 GCF_003998745.1 Mesorhizobium sp. M7A.F.Ca.US.014.04.1.1
GCGTGCAGAACCATATGTGGCGGCATTCTTCGCCTCCCGTGCCCGCCACACCGACATACCGATGGCCACTGCGATCGCGATAAAGCTGCCGCTCGCCGCGATCAGCGCACCCTCCAGAAAAATCTCTGGCGCATACGCATCGTAGAAAAACCACCACCAGAAAAAGGCCGGCGGCGGATAGATGGAATGGCCGGCAAGCTCGAGCCATGGATCCCCGAGCTGCGGCTGGAATCCAAGCCGCCATGCGGTCCACTGCGTCGCGCCCCAAGTAGTGACCAGCACGATCAGAAGCACGGCAACGAGTTGCCCCCACAATATCCTGGTCGCCGGCATTTATCGTCTCTTTGCTGAGGCTTGGGGCGCCCACAGAAATATCGAATTTCCGCATACGCAAGAACACAAGACAGTTTACGGAACCGCCGGGTAGTACGACCTACACGGACTTGTTCGTTGCAGTGCTGTTTCTGCTGATCGAGAACTGGCTGAGCAGACACGGCTGTGCCGCTTGATATCGGAATTCGCCATGGTGGGAGTTCCGGAATGACTGTCGCCAGACCTTCCATAAGCCAGCGTGGTCGAGGTCAATCGGCGACTTCTGCTTCCGAAACGCCCCCTCGCCTTCGGCCACCGTCAGACCGCCGAACTGCTCGATAACGGCCAGGCGCTAGGCCAT
>NZ_RZRW01001298.1:0-673 GCF_003998745.1 Mesorhizobium sp. M7A.F.Ca.US.014.04.1.1
GTGCCGAAGATGAAGGTGCCGAGGAAGAAGGGCGAGGGCAGTCGGCACAACTTTCCCGCCAGGCCGCCTACGACCGCGATGCCGATGGTGGCGGCGAAGGCTTGGGCATCGATCGGCGGAAACCAGACGATGGCGGGGATTTCGACCTCAGACGTGTCGACCCACATCTTGGCAACGAGTGCCGCCGTCATCGAGACGAAGATGACGCGCAGATATTGCATGAAAGCGACGAGCCGCTGATCGGCGCCGAAGGCACCCGCCATCAGCACCATGGCGGTGGCCGCACCCGGCGACGAGCCCCAGACGGCGGTGGTGCCGGGCAGGATGCGCCAGCGGCTGATCAGCCAGCCGAGCAGGCTGGAGGCTGTGACGGTGGCCACCACGACGCCGGGAAACAGCGGCCATTCCTGGGGGAAGACCGGAAAGATGTCGGCCGAGATCGACGCCGCGACGAGGCAGCCGACGATCGCCTGGGCGGCGCCGAACAGAAGACGCGGCACGCGCACCGTGGCGCCATTGGTGCCGGCGACGATGGCGGCCAGCATCGGCCCGATCAGCAGCGCCGCCGGCAGGGCGGCGAGTTCCAGCGCGCCGGCAAACAGCAAGGAAACAACCAGCAGGGCAAGCCACTGCCAGAGCTTGCGCATCCGCGCCATGCGCTCGAGTGTGGGCA
>NZ_RZRW01000130.1:0-11806 GCF_003998745.1 Mesorhizobium sp. M7A.F.Ca.US.014.04.1.1
AAAGGCCGACGCTCTGCTCGACGGGCTGTAGCCCCCGGCCCAGCAAGAGGCTCGCGGCGAACATGGTGCCGCCGGTGATCTGCCGTTCGATCACCAGATAGGCGCCGAGGCCGAGGATCAGCGACTGCATGGTGAGCCGCAGGAAACGGATCAGACCCGACATCAGTGCGGCGCGATCGCTTGCCTCCGCCTGGCGCCGCAGCGCCAAATTGCGGTCGCGTCCCCAGCGGCGGATGAGGCCGTCGATCATCCCCATGGCGCGAACGACTTCGGCGTTTCTGAGGCTCATCTCGGTGAAATTATAGTTGGTCGTCGCCAGGTCGTTGGCCTGCTTCAGCGGCGAACGCACGATATATTCGTTTAGCACCGCCATGGCGACCAGAAGCAGCGAGCAGCCCAGCGCGAAGAAGCCGAGCCAGGGATGCAGCAGGAAGATGATGCCGATGTAGATGGGCGACCATGGCAGGTCGAACAAAGCGTGGATGCCGCTGCCGGTGATGACCTGCCTGAACGTGTCGAAGTCTCGGATGGGCTGGCTCGGCGACGAGCCGGGCGATGGGGTCTCGACCGACGCGGCCAGGACTTTTGCCGACAGCAGCCGGTCGAGCCGCGCACTGGCACGCGTCAGGATGGAGGCGCGCACCAGGTCGAGGCCGGCCAGCGAAAGAAAGGCCGCCAGCAACACCAGGGTCAGCATCACCAGCGTGGTTTCGCTGCCGCTGGTAACGACCCTGTCGTAGATCTGCAGCATGTAGAGTGGGGACGCGAGATAGAGCAGATTGATGGCCAGGCTGAACGCCGCCGCTACCAGGAAATAGCGGCGGCAGGCCCGAAGCGCATCCTTCACAATTCGAGATTTGCTATCCACGTCCAGAACCCCACTCGATACGCATCAGGCCAGGTGGGCCGCCGCTGGCGGCGGCCTTTTGGTTCACACCACGAAGTCGCTTGAAATTGCTCCATTGCCAACGCCCGTCAGCGTGAATTCCGCCGGATTGTACGAAACGGCGGTATGGCCTTGGCCGTCATCGGCAAGCTTGAAGCCGTTCGCATCGTAGCTGCCGACCAGATGCAGCGCGGTACCGTGGGTGCCGTCCGAAACGGTCAGCGTTCCGCCGCTGCCATCCTGGTTTGCCTGGTAGACGGCCGTCGTTCCCGCGCCGAACAGGATGTCCTCGAGCTCAAGCCTGTCGTCATTGGTGATGCCGCCGATCCGCCCGCTGAAATCGAAGGAATCGTCGAGCTGCAGCGTGCCGGCCGCATCGTGCGCGAAGGTGACATCCGTCGACGAGGCGCTGCCGAACTCAAGCTTCGACAGGTTGCCGATCGTGGCATCGCCGTCGCCGGTGACCTGGCCATGGATGACTATGTCGCCGCCATTGGCCAACAGCATGCCGGAATTCGCCAGCCCGCCGGTGATCGTCAGTCCACCTGAACCGGTCGCCTCCAATGTTCCGGAGTTGGTGACGACGCTGCCCCCCGTATCGATGACCAGCGCATTCGCGCCGGAGGCGATAATGGTGCCCTGGTTGTCGAGGCTCAGCATCCCGCCGCCCAACTGGCCGGCGCCCGATATCGTGTTGTCGACATTGACCAGAGTGACGTCCGGCCCCGTGCCGGAGATCACGTTGGCGGCGCTGTCGGACAACAGTATCTGCCCGCCGCCCTGCAGGGTCACGCCATGCTGGATGATTTGCAGCAGCGTTTCACCGCCGGTCGAGTCCAGCGAGATGAGGCCGCTATTGTTGATCATGCCGCTCAGCGGCAGCAAGGCGCCGTCGCCGATCGTCATGGTGCCGGCATTGTTGACCACCGGCGTCTGGTCGAAGACGAAATTGCCTGCCGTCAGCGCGCCCGAGTGCACGCCATCCAGCGTGATCGACTGCCCATCGCCCAGCGTGATCACCGCGTTGCCGTGGGCATCGTCGGCGATATGGGTCTGCAGGTCGGCAAAGTCCGCCAGTCCGTTGTAGCCGATAAGGTCGATCTGGTCGGCCGCGGCGTCGAAATTGTGCACCGTGTCGGCACCGATCGGCTGCGAGAAGACGAAGAGGTCGTTGCCGCTGGACCCGGTCAGGTAGTCGTTTCCAGACAAAGCAAAGATGGGCGAACCCTTGGCATAGATTTCCACGTTGTCCGCGATGGTCATGGTCCCGGTGGTCCCGTCCTCGTTACTCCAGGTCCCGGTCACGTTGAGCACGTGTGCACCGGTATAGGTGACCGGCGTCGTGACGGTCAGGGCGGAAACATTCGTGGTTGTTGCGGTCCAAGAGCCGTCCGCGTTGCGGGTGCCCCCATCGATCGTCCATCCGTCGGGGACGTCACTAATCGTGAGCGTAATCGCGCCATCGTGGCCGGCTGGATCGGTAAGTCCCAAGTTCACAGCCTCTCCGGCAATGCCGGCGGGCGCTGTGACACCGATGGATTGGACAATGGTACTGCTGCCTGTCGTAGCGACCACAAAGAAGGTGTGGGCTCCGGTGTTGTTGCCCAGGTTGGTCTTAGCCCCGCTCCAGGTGCCATCGCCATTCAGCGTCACGGCAACTGCGTGGGTCGGATTGTCGACGTCCCAGTACGCGCGTATCGTCACACCGGTATTATAGTGCCCGGAAAGAGTGAAATTGCCGCTTTGCCCGTTTTCCTTCGTCGCTGCGTCAAAGGTAAAGCCCTCGAATACCGTGTCGTTGCCTCCGGAGCCTGTGTTCAGAGCTGCATCCGTATAGCTTCCCGAGCTCACTGAAACGGTCGCGTTTCCGACAAAAGTCGAAGATGCGGTGAACGTTGCGACATAGGTTTTGCCGGTTGGATCTGTGGCGTCTATGGTCGGCCCGCTGGTGATCGAGCCGCTGCCTGACGTCACAATGATGTCGGCCGCCGTGAAACCGGTAGGGACTTCGCTGAAGACAAACTTTACCTGTGATGTCCCGCCTGCCGGCAGGTCTGGGGCGATGATGTCGACCGAAACGGTCGGCGCCTTGGTATCGTAGGCCTGGGTGGCATTGACAGTGCCGGTCCCCGAATTGCCCGCCGTATCGGTGATGCCAACCTGGTTCACTGTTACACTGATCGTGCCGGCATCGACGTTGGCCGTCGGGGTCACGGTCAGGTTATATACGTTGCTGGTGCCGACTTGCGTCAGCGCACCGACCGTGCCGCCCGTTACCGTCACGTCCGCAATGGTCAGCGTGCTGCCAACGCTCTCGCTGGTGGTGAAGGTGTAGAGGACACTGCCACCGGCAATGTTGGCCGTCGCCGCCGGCTCGTCGTCGGTGATGATAACCGTCGGCGCCTTGGTGTCGTAAGCTTGCGTCGCCTGGATCGCCACCGTGTTGCCGTTGCTGGCTGCATCGTTGGCCGCGCCTGCCGCCACATCTACGGTGATGATACCGGCCTGCGTATTCGCGGTTGGGATCACATCCAAGGTGTAAACCGTGCTGCTCACCGCGGTGAACGTACCCTTGGTACCGCCTCCCACAACGATATCTGATGTAACAAATCCGGTGACAGGCTCGCTGAAGGTGAAGGTGTAGAGGACATTGCCACCGGCAATGTTGGCCGTCGCCGCCGGCTCGTCGTCGGTAATCGTCACGGTCGGCGCAGTTGCGTCGATGATCTGCGCCGTCGCCGTGCCGGTGCCGACCACCAGGTGTTCAAAGTTGCCGCCCAAGGTGCCGGTGATGGTCGCGGACAGGCTTGATGCGTTGGGGGTTGCGATCACCAGTGTGCCAACGGTCTGGCCGTTAGCGATGGTGATGTCGCCATGGTCGGTGTGGACCGTGGTGACGCCTTGCGAGGCGTTGCTCAACGTCGCCGTGAAGGTGACGTTGGTATCGTGATCCGTAACGTTCGACGTGCTGAGATTCACCGTCGCGTCGGTGGTGGTGTCGGTGACGTTGGCCGTCGCCGTGCCGGTGCCGATCACCAGGTGCTCGAAGTTGCCGCCCGCGGTGGCGGTGATGTTGGCGGTCAGGCTCGATGCGTCGTTGTAGACGTCCTCGCCATTGCCCGAGGCGATCGTCAGCGTGCCGGTGGTCTGGCCATCGGCGATGGTGATGTCGCCCTTGTCGGTGGTGATCGTGGTGACGCCATGCGAGGCGTCCGACAGCGTCGCCGTGAACACGTAGTTGGCGACCGCGCCCTCGGCGACCGTCGAGGCGCTCAGGTTGACCGTCGCGTTATCAGTAATTCCATTGATCGTGACCGTTACTACCTGCGCTGTCCCGTCCGCAGTCCGAACCGTGAATGTGTCGATCAAATGATCGCCCGCGTTGAGTTCCTGGACCGCACTATTCGTGTTGTCGAGCGTATAGGTCCAGGTGCCCGCCGCGTTCATCGCAAAGGTGCCGTAGCCGTGGTCAGTTGCCCCGCCGGCACCAACCGCCTGGAACGTGTTCGCCAGATTGTCGACGTCGGTATCCGTCAGCGTGCCGCTGACACTCGGGGTGCCATTGATAGCGCCGCCGGCCTCGACGACCGTGCCGGCAATGGTGCCGGAGATTACAGCCGCGTCATTGGTGCCGTTGATCGTGACCGTTACTACTTGGGCCGTGCCGTCCTGTGTGTGGACGGTAAACGTCTCGGTGAGATGCTGGCCGACGTTGAGACCCTGCACTGCCGCATTGTTGTTGTTGAGGGTGAAGGTCCAGACACCACCCGCGGTCATCTGGTAGGTCCCATACCCATGATCGCCCGCGGTTCCGGGCGCGACCGCCTGGAACGTATTGGGCGTGTTGTCGACGTCGGTATCTGTCAGCGTGCCGCTCACCGTCGGCGTCCCGGTGATGGCATTGGCGACACCGCCAGCCTCGACGACCGCGCCCGTAGAGACGCCGGAAATCACCGCGGCGTCGTTGGTGCCGGCGAAATGTACCGTCGCGGTTGCCCAGCTGAGCGTTCCATTGCCGAGCCGGACCGAGTAGATGAAGCTGTCAGTCAGGTACTGTCCCGCATTCAAGCCCTGTAACTGTGCCTTGAACGCCGCTGACAAGGTAGTCGCGTCGTATCCCACGAGTCCGTCGGACGTAATCCAGATCTTCGCGCCGTTATAACTTGTCTCGGAGGTGGGGGATTCAGTGCGTGCTAAGTCTTGGGTCAACAAATCAGCGGCGGTGTATCCATTCATTGCGCCTGTGTTGTTGATGCCATTGTCGACTGACCAGAGGGTCTTGGCATTCCCGCCGAGATCGTTGGCCATCACGTTCAGGAAGACGGATTGGAAACTATCATAGGTAAACAGGTCATCCTTCGCCTGCGGCGTGTTGGAGAAAGACGTCGTGGTGCCGCCGGCACCGGTGACCTGAGTAGCCATTTTTCAACCCCCCTTTTAAGAACAGACGCCTCATCTGTTTTTCTGTTTTATCGACAGTACTGAACGACCGGCTGCTTCCAGCCGAAGAAAAACCGCGCGAATCCAGGCAGGCATGAATTTTCGCCCTCATCCAGGCACACCGCCGCGCCTGGAACAGCCGCCTCAAGCTGGCCATTCACGGACGGATATTGACCCGATGCTGCTGGACGCGACGACTGGTCGTCACGCTACGTTCCCTACCCAACCTACATCGTCAAACTCGTGGCTTTCGACCACGAACTTTAGATGCTTCTTATATTAGGAGATTATTAACTCTTATAGAGAGGAAGCGTCAACGCCCAACTTGGCCGAACAGTTAATAGTCGAACATAAGGGGAGCCACAGTCACTAGAATCGAGTTGTGAGATCGAACAGGCGCACGCCCGATATGAGCCAGGCGGCAGACGTGCGGCTCAGCGTGACCAGAGCCCGCCAGCGCACCACCATACCAACACCGCACCTTGATCGCTGAGTACTTTTCGTGCAGCACGCCAACCCGACAGCCAGCCAGTTCGCTTGAACGGTCGGGGATTCAACTGAGATCACTTAACGCGCCGGACAGCCGGGAAGCTTCATGCCTTGCTCACGGAGATCTTGAAGCCGGGCAACTCGAACATCTGTCCCACACGCTCCGTAGCACTTCGTGAAACCTCGTCGTTCGGTACGTGCGACCACACCTCCTCGTTCAAGGCCGATTGATCGCCCGAGCGCTGTCGCGATCGGTCTCGTCAGGGATATATTCGCCGGCATTGGCATCGAAGCCGGTCCAGCCGCCAGCCTCGTAAGCCCTGCGGCGTTCGGCAAGATCGACCGATCTGGATTGCCCCAGAATTTCCTCGGCATTTGCAATGAGTTCATCGTCCACCCTGGCCGTGACCAACGTGCCGCCGCGGCGTACGCCCTCCGCATACACGTGGGCATCGTTCTCGGGCACGCCGGACTCCGTCAGAGCGCCGACAATGCCTCCGACCGCACCGCCTGCCACCGCCCCGGCAACGACACCTGTCGCGGTGGCGGCGAGCCAACCCGCCGCGACCACAGGTCCGACGCCCGGGATGGCCATGACCCCCAGCCCTGTCAGCAATCCGCCGGCACCGCCGATCACGGCTCCAATCCCCGCGCCAGCCCCGGCATCCTCGGCAGCCTCCGAACGGTCGCCCTCGTACCAGTCATCCGAGTTGTTGGCGACGATGCTGATGTTCGCATGCGGGACGCCCGTGGCTTCCAGTTCGCGGACCGCGTCGGCCGCGTCGTCATAGTTGTCGAACAGTCCAGTTACCGTTTTCATTGATTTCTCCTGATCCGTGCTCACTTGCTGGCGGCAACGACGTTGCCCTGATAGTCCAGGCCGACGGCGAGGCTTTCGCCTGCCTTGGTGGCATGGCCCCGCCAGATGCCCTGGTCGTCCTTGGTAAGCTTCGACACGTTGGTATAGCCTGCACCCTCGATGCGGCTCTTGGCCTGGGCTTCGGTGAAGCTGTTTGCGCCGGGAACGAGAGCGGCGGCATTGGGGGTATTGTCGGTCTTCACCGCCGGTGTTGTCGCTCCCGTGATGGCGTCCTGCCCGGCTGCGATCTTTTCGATCATCTGCTGGTGCGTCTTCAGCGTATCGACCGTTTGCTGGGCGAATGTCTTGAGCCCGGCGTTGTCGCCGCCGCTGGCATAGGTTTCGAACAGCTTGACGGCGTCGGCATGCGCCTTGCGCTGCATGTCGACATAGGCTGGATCGATCGGAGCCTGCGCATTCTTGAGCTTGTCGAGATCGCCCTGGTGCTGGGCATCAAGCGCCGGCGGCACTTTCAATTTTTGTTCGCCGGCCACCGTTGCCAGCTTGGCATTGGCCGCGCCGTGATCGCGGATCATCATCTGGGCGAAGTCCTTGATGCTCTGGTCCTGAACCTTGCCCAAGGCAATCTGGCTCGAGTCGACTTCGAACTTGCCGCCGATGGCAGCCTTGTCGACGAAGGCCTGGGCGCTGTCGGCAGCAAAAGCAGGCACGGCGAGAAAAATGGAAGCAGCGGCGAGCGATGCGAAAAATTGTCGTGTTTTCATCGGCTTTGTCCTTGCCTGGGATGCGTCGCCCTAACAGGCCAAGATGCGCTTTGTTCCGATACCCAGACGACATGCCTGCAGGCCCGGCAGCACCACGATCCACGCATGAGGCTGCCGGACTATCTCGCGTGAGATCTGCCACATCGACGGAAAATGTGGAGAAGTGACAGGCGACAGGAACGCCGGCACCATGAACCAGCGTGGCTGCAAAAAAGCCGTGGTCGAGACAAGCAGTTTCCAGGCGCCGCTATTCTACATGCAGCATGGGTTCGAGGAATTCGGCAAAGTCGAATTCGGAATTCCAGGGCACGCACGCATCTTCCTTCGCAAGGACCTGTTGTAAGTCTTGGGACGGGCGCGCACGGACGGCCAACGGCTAGTTGTTTCAAACGCCAGGTGCTCTGGAACAAATCGACGGTTGCGGAGTTAAAGCGCGTCGCGACGCGCAGTCTTGCAGCGGCGTGTCGAATAGAGTGCATCCCGCTGGAGAGGCATGTGCGTACTGGACATTTCAGAAAGCCGATTGTCATTCAACCTGGCCGGATAGACCGCGACAGGGTTGTGGTTTCGGTGTCGGACGCAGCCGAAGTGCTGCTGCGGGACTGGCCAAAGCCGACATCCGAGAGGCGTCTTGCCGCGATCAGAGCGTGCCTTGCCGTCATGCGAGGCGAAAAGCCGACAAGGGCGGCACGACAGGCGTTCATCGTTGCGGCCAAGGACGCCAGGATTCTGCTGAGCGAGCAAGTCTGACCGTGGTGGGTCGCCTCAGCGCATGCAAGCTTGGTTCCGCCGGCGCCTGCAAGTGCGATACTGCCGAGATCGGTTCGAAGGGGAGAGATTATGGCTAAGGTTACAGGTCTCACGGCTGCCGCGGCCAGAGGCGAAGTTCAGGCAGGAGCAACGCACGACAAGACGCCGGGGTTCGATCCCGCCATTGCCCCGCTTGAGACAGACGCAGAGGCCGCGGACACACAAAATCCGGTCGCTGAGACAAGTCCGCCGCGCACTCGTCCAAAATTCGAAAACGATGCCAGCTTTGCCAATGCCATGCGTCCGGTCGAAGGCGAGCCGGAACTGCGGCCTGGCGGCAACTGGCCGGTGTTGGTGATTGCAGCTGTCGTTTTGACAGCAGCCGTGGTCTTCCTGGCGGCAAGCATGCTGCGCTGAGACTAATCCCGACGATGCAGCACCCACGACCTATTCCTGGAGGTCCGGCGCGTCCTTCATGCCTGAGAGTTCAGTCATTGGGCACAGCAGCCGCGGTCGCGCGGGATCGGAGATGTCGAGCTTGTCCCAAGGAATGCGGTATAGACCGTCGCGGCGGCGTAATCGGAAAAGATCCAGCACCGCCACGCCTATGGCCGAGGCCGAAAGACGCTCGAAAGCAGCGTAGACCCCGACGTGGAATTCGGTGACGACGAAATCGTCACCATCCCGTTCGGCGCGGATCTCCTCGATATAACCGACATTCTTGCCGCGCTGCGAGAGTACGCGCCGCCCCGCCAGATGCTCGAGATTGACCGTAATCATCATCAAGCTCCCGGAATGCGCCCGATGATATGGTCGCGCAACCAGTCCTGCCAGGCGAAGATCGACGTTTCTCGCACATCGATGTCGAACTCGATATCGATGCCGATATCTTTCACCTTGCGCCAAGCGATCCGATGAGGTTCGCCATGCTGCGTGCCGCCCAGCTTGACCGCGAGCCGCGCCATCCAGCGCCCGGGCCGTGCGCCGAGGCGACGCGCCAGGGTGATGGAGCCGAGCTCGATGGCAATGATCCGAGGCGGCTTGCCAGGCCGCAACTGCGCCACCAAACCGTCGACCTTACCGACCTTGACCTGCTCGCGGTCGACCACCTGCTTGTCCAGGAGATCACGCAGCAACTTCATCATGTGCCTCCGAATATCTGCAGCGGGATGGTCACCACCGCCAGTACGAAGCCAAGCGCGATGATGAAGATGACGGCGGCATTTGACAAAATGCCGTTGCGATGCTCGCCGACATAACGTTTGTCGTTCAGCAGAAACAGGAACGGAACGACGGTCAGCGGAAGGCTGGCAGCCGTCAGCGCCATGGAAAAGATGGTGAGCCTCAGCGGGTCAAGACCAAGCGCGATGGGAATAGCCGCCAACAGTAATGATATCGTGTAGATGGCGCTGAAACCCGGATCGTCGCGCGGCTTGCGATCCTCGCCCCAATTCCAGCCGAACCCTTGGGCCACAAGATAGGCCTGTTGCAACCCGACCTCGAGCGCAGCGCCGAAGCAGGCGATGGCGAGAGAAGCAACAAACAGCACGAAGCCCCAGAAGCCGAATATGGGGATCAGCATCAACGGCAGTTGGTGATAGTCGTCCACCTGGGTGACGCCATGCGTGGCGAGCACGAGAGCGGCCACGATCAACACGCCGATCGAGATGGTGCCCCCGAAGGTCATGCCCAACCCCGCTATGGCCCGATTGGCGCCGAGATAGCTTTTGTCCCACCGGTCCTCGATGGCCCCCGAGGAATAGAACATGAACAGGTAGGGCGATATCGAGGCGCCCAGAATGCTGACCGCCATGAACCAGTAATTGGCGGCATCGTGGACCGGCAGCGAAGGCACGGCGCCCCTTGCGACTGCCGTCCAATCAGGTCTCAGCATCACCGCTCCGACGACGAAACACAGCGTCACCAGACCGAGAAACGACACGCCCTTCTCGATGACGCCGAACGTGCCTTTCCAGAGCAGCAGCCACGCCAGCAAAGCCACCGGCAGTGCCCACCACTGGAAGCCTATGCCCGTGGCAAGTTCGAGCGCAATGGCAACGCCGCCGATCTCGGCGGACAGCACCAGGAAATTGACCAGCAAGGCGGCAAGCAACGGCCATAGAAAGACGTTGAAACCGAACCTTTCGCGGATGCCGTCGGAGATCGTGTGATGGCTCACGGCCGCGAACCGGCCGGACATTTCGACAAGGAAGATGATGCAGACGGTGCCAAGCACCACCGCCCAGATCAACTGGAAGCCAAACATCGCGCCTGCCTGCGCCGCCGTCGCCATGGACCCAACTTCGAGGAAGCCGCCGACGCTGGTGACGACGCCGAGGGATATTTCCATGAGCTTTTTCATGGCTTCGGCGCGAAATACTGGGCGTAGGCGGCAGCGAGCGCACGCGACGCCAGCCGTAAATCCTGTTGCGCGTCTTGGACTTCCAGCCGGTCATCTGCCTGCAGTCCGGCCTCGGCACGCGTCACCGCGACCGACAAATCATTGACTGCTTTTGTCAGAGAAGCTTGCTCGGTGGGTTCACTGGTTTCGGCGGACCGGATTTGCGCCCCCGTATCTACGAGCGTCTTGGCGATCGATTGCAGCGTGTCCACCGTGTATGCGGTCGGCGCCGCGCCGCCCATCCAAGCGTCGAGCAACATCGATGCGGTCTGTGCCGCGGAAGCCGCTGTTCGTGATTGCTGCTCGATCTCGTCGGAAGACGAGCATCCCGCCGACACGCACAACAGCAACAGCAAGCACAAACAATCCAGCCGGAAATGACGGCCGCTGAGGATCAAATTCGGCGTTTGGTGCGCCACAAGAATAGTCTCCCCTAGTGCCGAACGAGCGGTGGTCGGCTTGAATTGACCTAGAGCGTTCAGCGGGCGCGTCAACGAAAGCCCATCCGGCGGGGCGGCTGCAGGGCATGTGGACGCGACAGATCTCAGCCGGCCACCGCAACTCAAGCGGAACAAAGGATCGCGTGCGGAATTAGGAGCACAAGGAGGCGGCGGAGCCGACTTCAATTCCGTCCTGATCATCACGTCGACGTGAATGGACTGCTGGCACGGAGAATCCCGCAATGCCTCGTCTCATATCCTGGATAGTGATCGTGGCAGTCGTGATCGTCGCGGCTTGGCTGTGGTTCGGCGGCCATAGAGCAAGCAACGATGGCGGCAGCCAACCCGCGCCTCACGCGATAGACCAGAACGGGTAGGTCAATCCTGATCGGCCGGGCTGCGAGGGGCCACGATCCTGTATTCGTGGATCAGGCCGAAAACCTGATTTCTCACCGTCTCGCGCGCTTCGGGCTGGATGAAAGGCATTAGCCGGTCGACGCTTTCAACGAGTTCCGGCGGCAGGTCCGCCACCGCATCCGTGAGTTCGCTGGCATGTTCATACATGTTGTCCGTCAGCTTTTTGTCGAGGTCGGAAAGGATGCTCATCATCACGCTCCATGTCTGTCCTCTCCCGTTCTGTTAATGACCAGTCCGGCAGAGATGTTCCGCGCGAGACGGCGCTCAGACCGCTGAGTACTTGTGGTCAAGGAAGCATCGTTTCAGACCGCCCCATCACCGCAACGTCGTGTGGCCCGGGTCGCGTCGCCTGGCTTTCGGCGGGATCAGCCTCCCGGCATTGGCCCGTAAGCCCCTGAC
>NZ_RZRW01000013.1:0-21354 GCF_003998745.1 Mesorhizobium sp. M7A.F.Ca.US.014.04.1.1
GCTTTGACGGCCACATCAGCGAGGACGAGTTGCTGTATCGCTTCGTCACCAGCTTCGCGACGACGGCCGATGAGGTCGACCGTTTTGGCCAGCTGATCGCCTGATACCGAAATCCCCGATAACAAAAAAGCGGCGCCTTTCGGCGCCGCTTCCGTCTCGGGAGGAGACTTGTACTTTAGGCAGCGGTCTTGGCCTCGATCTGCTTGGCCTTGGCCGAAGATGCCGTAATCGCGATCTTGCGCGGCTTCAGCTCCTCGGGGATGTTGCGCTTGAGGTCGACGAACAGCAGGCCGTTCTTCAGCGAAGCACCGACAACTTCGACGTGGTCGGCAAGCTGGAAGCGGCGTTCGAAGGCTCTCGAGGCAATGCCGCGATAGAGCAGTTCAGAGCCTTCGCCGGTGCCCTCGTCCTTGCGCTCACCCTTCACGGTCAGCACGTTGCGATGGGCTTCGATCGAGATTTCCTCGTCAGAGAAGCCGGCAACCGCCATCGAGATCCGGTAGGAATCCTCACCGGTGCGCTCGATGTTGTAGGGCGGGTAGGTCTGCGCGCCATCCGGCTGCGCAAGCGAATCGAGCATCGTGAACAGACGATCGAAGCCGACGGTCGAGCGATAAAGCGGGGAAAAATCAACGTGACGCATGAGGTGTTCTCCTGTTGAGCAACATGGTTTGCGTATGGCCGGTGCGAAACCCTTGAGCGGCGTTTCGGGTGGGCCAGCGGCCCCTACATTGGCGACCGCACGAGACATTTGGGGAGCGCTGGAAAGCATTTCAAGATTTCACCTGGCGGCAAAAGCCACGGCGGCCGGACCCTTGATGAACGGCAGATGAACCGGCACTTCGGCGCGCGTTCAGGCAGCCGGCGCTAAAGTCCATTCCAGGATCAAGGACTGGCGGCGCCGATTGCACAACAGGCACCGCAACGAGGCCGACCGGGTGTAACGTCCCTTCCTCCCGGATCGACAGAGGCCGGAAGCACGCTTTCAAGCGGCTTCCGGCCTTCCCTGTTGCAGCCCAGTCAGTCACCGGGAATTCCTTGGCTTTTGGCGCATGGGCGTCTATCACCATAGCGGAGCCGGCCAGCGCAGGCGGGCATGCGAGACGCCGAGCACGAAGCGCCGAATGACGGATCTTTTCACCGAAAACTCCCTTTTTCACGAAATCGAGGGCAATCCGCGGCCGGAAAACGCCGCCGGCGGCTTCTTCACCACGCGTGACCGCAAGAATATCCGCTACGGCCTGTTCGGCGCGGTCGCTCGCCCGATGAAGGGCACCGTGGTCCTGCTCACCGGCCGCAACGAGTGCATCGAGAAATATTTCGAAACCATCCGCAACCTTGCCGATCGTGGCTTTGGCGTCGCCACGCTCGACTGGCGCGGCCAGGGCGATTCAGACCGGCTGATCCGCGATCGCCAGCGCGGCTACGTCAGCAGCTTCCGCGACTACACCGCCGACCTCGAACAGTTCTTCGAGGAGATCGTGCTGCCCGATTGCCGCGGACCCTACTACATCCTGGCCCATTCGGCAGGCGCATTGATCACCCTGCTGGCCGCGCCGTCGATGGTGAACCGCGTCCGGCGCATGGTGCTGATCGCGCCTTTCCTGACGCTGCCCGACCTTCCGGTCTCGATCTCGACGGTTCGCCGCGTCTGTTCCCTGTTCTGCGCTCTCGGCCTCGGCCGGCTCTATGCCGCCTGGGGTCCGCGGCCGAGGGCAACGGCCCCTTTCGAGACCAACAAGCTGACATCGGACCCGGAACGCTATCGGCGCAACACACGGATCTATGAAGAATACCCGCAACTGGCGCTTGGCGGGCCGACGATCCGTTGGCTGCGGGCAGCCGCGAAAGCTTCGGAAGCCGTCAACGACCCCGACTTCATGGCCCGGATCCAGGTCCCGCTGCTGATCATCGCCGCCGGCGCCGACCAGGTCGTCTCGACCAGGGCTGTCGAAGCCTACGCCAGGCGTCTGCGGCTCGGTTCATTGCTGATGATCGACGGCTCCCGCCACGAAATCCTGCAGGAAGCCGACATCTACCGCGAGCAATTGCTCGCCGCCTTCGACGCCTTCATTCCCGGCAGCGACGACCCCACGGCCTGACGGCCGCCGGTCGCTGGTCAGCCGCGCAAGGCAGCCATGGCAGCTGCGTGGAGTTCCGGCGTTGCAGCCGCCAGGACATCGCCGCCCTTTTCCGCAGGCCCGCCATCGAATGTGGTGACCACACCGCCTGCCTTCTCGATGATCGGGATCAGCGCCACGATGTCGTATGGCTTCAAACCGGGATCGGCGACGATATCGACGCTTCCCGAAGCGATCATGGCGAAGGCATAGCAATCGGCGCCATAGCGGGCGAGTTGGATCTGTCTTTCGAATGCATCGTAACGGTTGCGCGCTTCGCCTTTGAATAGCGCCGGCGTGGTGGTGAACAGCGTCGCCTGGTCCAACTTCGTCGTCTTGCGGGTCGTCAGTTTTCGCGGCCCGCCCGGCCCCTCATAGTGCGAACCTGAGGCGTTGGCGTAGAACAGCTCGCCGGTGAAGGGTTGCGCCATCATGCCGGCAACGGCGTCACCGTCGACCGTCAGCCCGACCAGCGTGCCCCACACCGGCAGGCCGGAAATAAAGGCGCGCGTGCCGTCGATCGGGTCGATCACCCAGACATGCCGGCTCGAAATGTTCTCGCTGCCATGCTCCTCGCCAAGAATGCCATGGTCGGGATACTCGGCAGAGATCAACGCCCGGATAGCGCGCTCGGCCTCGCGATCGGCCTCGGTGACCGGATCGAAACTGCCCTGTTCCTTGTTGGCGACCGCGCCTTGGGCACGAAAGCGCGGCAAGGTCTCCGCCGCCGCCACCTGCGCGATGCGGCGCATGAAATCGACACTGATGTCCAACTGATTCTCCCGCACTGCAGCATGTCCGAGCCGTGCTCTGCCGCCAATTTCGTACCAAAACAAGTGTGTTCGACTACTTCTCCGCGACGGCATCTGTTGCCCGGATGTCACATAAGCGTCGTCGAAACGCAATTTCCACATCAGAGTGAATTAAAAAAGCCTGAAGGTCGCTTGACATTTGTGCAACGCACAATACCCTTGACCTCGGACAGGGTTTCCTGTCCATGCCCTCCTTGGGCGTTTCCTCCCTAGACTTCGACCGTATCGTGCAAACGATGCGGTCTTTTTTTACGCCGCGATTTCACTCCGCGGCCAGCGGCAGGTCGATGAAATGATGGTCGGGCATCGACATCAGGTCGGCTGAGAACCGCGTCAGATCGTCGGCCAGCGCATCGAAGCCGGCGGCCTTCTCGAATGTCCGTTCGTTCATGTAGAGCCCGCGATTGACCTCGATCTGCAGCGCATGCAGATGGCGCGCCGGGCGGCCGTAATGCTCGGTGATGAAGCCGCCGGCATAGGGTTTGTTGTGGGCAACCGAATAGCCCATGGCGCTGAGCAGGCCGATCGCGGTCTCGGTCAGGGCGGCGGTTGCCGAGATGCCGAAACGGTCGCCGATGATGAAGTCGGGCCGCAGCCCGCTGTCGCCGACACGGATGCTCGCCGGCATCGAATGACAGTCGATCAGCACGGCAAAACCGAACCGCGCATGGGTCCGGGTCAAAAGCCGCTTCAGCGTCTCGTGATAGGGCTTGTAGACGGTTTCGATCCGGGCAACGGCTTCCGACAGCGGCAGGCGGCCGGAATAGATGTCGAGCCCCTCGCCGACCAGCTTCGGCACCGTGCCAAGCCCACCCGCCACCCGCGCCGAGCGGATGTTGCAGAAGGACGGCACTGGCTCGGCGAACATGCGAGGATCGAGCTCCCACGGCTCGCGATTGACGTCGAGATAGGCCCTCGGAAAATTCGCCGCCAGCAGCGGCGCGCCGAGCGCCACGGCACCGCCGAACAGCTCATCGACGTAACAGTCTTCCGACCGGCGGATGGCGTTGCGGTCCAGCCTTGCCATGGCCAGGAACCGTTCGGGATAGTAGCGGCCGCTATGCGGCGAATTGAAGAGGAAGGGGACGCGCTGCTCGGCGCCCGACCGGATTTCGAAGGGTGGAAAGACCGAAAAATCCTCGGCTGCCGTCTTCAATTTGAACGAACCCGAAAACACCAGTGCATCATGATGTGAAAGTGCCACCTTGCAGGCCGCGTGTCCAGCATTTCAGCGGCGGCACACCCCCGGCAAATATGGATCATCGCCGTCCGCGTTCACTTGATGTTTACCCTCACCTCCTCATATACAGGATGGTTAACGGGCTTGCCCAACGGCAATCTCGGGCGGGTGATTCGGACAGGATATCATGGCACGCATTCTTCTGGCGGAAGACGACGACGATATGCGTCGGTTCCTCGTCAAGGCGCTGGAGCGCGCCGGTTACCAGGTCAGCGATTTCGACAATGGCGCCAGCGCCTATGAGCGGCTGCGCGAAGAGCCGTTCTCGCTGCTGCTGACCGACATCGTCATGCCGGAGATGGACGGCATCGAGCTGGCGCGCCGCGCCACCGAGATCGATCCCGATCTGAAAGTCATGTTCATCACCGGTTTCGCCGCCGTTGCGTTGAACCCGGATTCCAAGGCGCCGAAAGACGCCAAGGTGCTGTCGAAGCCATTCCATCTGCGCGACCTCGTCAACGAGGTGGAGAAGATGCTGCAGGCGGCCTGAGCCGTTTTCTAGGCGAGGCGCCGCACCTCTTCGCCACTGCGGCGAGACGACGCCTTCTTTCCTTTTTCCTGCTATTGACGCGCTGGATCAAAAATGGTGTATGCGCGGCTTCGGATGGGCGTGTAGCTCAGCGGGAGAGCACTGCATTGACATTGCAGGGGTCACAGGTTCAATCCCTGTCACGCCCACCATCCAACCAGACAAATCAGACTTGGATCGACATGCTGGCCGGCTCGCCAGACAAAGCGCGTGGGCATGACGCGCGGGATGAGCAGCGTCGAGGTGCTGGCGGAAGAACGCCTCACTTGGGATAAGCAGGGCACAGCGTGGCACAGGGCCGTCCAGGGCGCGCGTTACACAGAGGTGGACGATTTCGGTGCCTCAAGGGGAGGCTGGACGTTGGCGAGCTTTCGAGCGCAACCCGCCCGTCCCAGCGCTGACCGGAACGGGCGACACGCAATCAGATCATTGCGGCGCTGGATCAGGCGTATTTCCCGGCCTGTCGCCGCCGCCCTTGCCTTCGCGGCAAGGCTCGCCGATGCCGCAGCATTTGCCGTTATAGGTGACGCCAGGCTTCAGCTTGTCGCATTCCCTGGGAGCGGTTGTCTTGCAGCCGGCCAGCACCGAAACGGCGATGGCGGCCAAAAAGACGTTTCTCGAGACAGTAAACATAAGACGTTCTCCTTGATGAACCATGTTTGGACACATCACTTGGTCGCGCCTCGGGTGAATTGGTTCACAAAAATAGTGATGGCGGCGAAAACAACCCTCACGGTTATTCGACAGAGGACACTCCTGGGCAGGCGCAGCAATCGCGTGGCGACGTGTCGGCGACGGCGAACACGCCCACGATGACGATGGCGGCCGATGCGGCGTCCTAGATGAATTGCGTGGTCATCTGGTCTAGAATCCAGCCAAAGCCCTGGTGATGCCGACAAGATGGCAACGAAGATCACGGCGGCAATAAGCTGAGCACGGTGTTCCTGGACCTGGGGCGGGAACGCAGCACTGATTTGGGTTGAAGATAAGCGGGCCTTGCGGCATGCGTTCCGGGACAAGGTGAAGTGAGGAGTTTATGCGGGGCGTTGCGATTCTTACAGAGGGAAGAAGCGGTTCGAACTGGCTGGGAAGCCTGACGAACGCAACTGGCCTGATGGGACGGTCGGAGGAATGGCTTGATCCGGCCTATCTACGTTTCGATCCCCGCACCTATGATGATCTTGAAAAAGCGGTCATCGAGAAAGCGTCGACCGACAACGGGCGGTTTGCGATCAAGTTGTTTCCGCGCCATCTGGCCTGGTGTAAGGAGAAATTCGGAAAGGATTTTCTATTCGAGATTCGAAGAAAACACGGCTTGGAATTCATTTTGTTGGAACGTCGCGACCGAATTCAGCAAGCTATTTCGTTCTACCGAGCTAGGATGTCTGGAGTGTGGACGAGCCGGCACGAAGGGAAAGTCAATCCGCGCTCTGTTCCTTATAGCTTCGCCGACATCAGCCAAGCGTATTTCCAGATTGATCGAAGCTATGCGTTCTGGAGGTCCTACCTACAACTTGCGGGGCTGGATTGTCGTCAATTCGTCTACGAAGATTTGCAGCAAGACCCACGGCCCTATCTGGAAGCTGTGGCGGATTATATGGGCGTCCAGGTCCCGGAAGACACCGCCAATTCGAGATTCACTGTTCAACGGGACAGCCTCACGGAAGAATGGATAGTGCGCTTTCGTGAGGACGCAGCGGCCAAGGGCGCCATTGAGGGCATCGGGGAGATGGCGGTGCCAAGAACGCTCGACAATATCGCCCGCTTTGCCCTGAAACGGCCCCTGATCCGAAAGCGCTTCTAGAGGCAGGTACTTTCTTCGGGGAAATTCGATGATCGTTGCAGCTGGCTCGGTTCCAGCGCTCGATGCCCCGGCTCTTCCTCC
Organism: Mesorhizobium sp. M7A.F.Ca.US.014.04.1.1; assembly: GCF_003998745.1. Taxonomy (NCBI): domain Bacteria; kingdom Pseudomonadati; phylum Pseudomonadota; class Alphaproteobacteria; order Hyphomicrobiales; family Phyllobacteriaceae; genus Mesorhizobium; species Mesorhizobium sp. M7A.F.Ca.US.014.04.1.1. Next base: position 6,587 of record NZ_RZRW01000013.1, read on the forward strand.
AGAACACCTGGAGTAAATCGCGCCGGTCAACCGTCTGCCCGCAGTAATGATCTTCTTCCGGGATGTCCTGGCCGCCGTGCAGCTTGCTGGGAACGGCGGGCCAGGGTCAGATAGTTTCGTCATGTCGCTCGAACCTGCCATTGCGGCAAAAAGTTCCGGAACCATCCTTCAAGCTGATGGAATCGCGGATCGCGTGTGCAGGATCGGCATTTCCCGGCTGTTCGCCGAGGTAGAGCGGTTCGCATTTGGGTTGACTTCTAGCCTGCGCCTGGCGCAACGCCGCATGTAGTGCTTGAAGTTGGCGAAGGGTTTCTCGATTGGGTTGAGGTCCGGACTATAGGGGGCAGGAAGGAGAGCCTCGCGGAGCCAGCCTACTGGTCATCGTCATCGTTATTGTCTGGATTGTCGACCAAACATCCCGCGCCGTGACACCCTTGGTAATTGCCTTGAGTGTCGAAATTCGGATTGCCATCCTTGTCGTAACTCGGCCTTGGATCGATGTAGCTGTCGTCCTTTCGACGCGCTTCCTTGCGATCCTTGTCTCTCTGTTCTTGCGCGGCCATGCGATCCAATGAGCGCTGCTCATCTTCTGAACGTTGTGAGGTCTGTTGCATCATGCAGTCGGCAAACCTGTTGGTTCCTGGCCTGTAGCCGTAAGACGCGCACTGTTGCTGATCCATTGCGCGCTGATCCTCAGCGCTGACGCAACCGGCAACCGCCAACGGCACAAGCGCGATCAGCACATATCTCATCTTGAAATTCGGCATTTTGTCACTCCAGATTATTCTGATGGCACCGGGCAAGAGAGGTCACCCTCCTGGCAGTTCAGGTAGGCCTTCAACTGCCTGGTGCGGGCCTTGGTCAGGTCAGCCTGACAAGCAGCGGCAACCATCGGCGCCGCGGAGCCACCATCGTCACCGCTGGATTGAAACGTGCATTCGGCGTTGCGGAACGCAATCCACGCTCTCTGCGCTTTCACGAACCGTGCCTTGCCGTCGGAATCATCCGTAAGCCGCTTCTGGATTTGCTTGAAGGTCTGGTTCAATGCCTGATCGGCTCTTTTGAAATCCGAAGCTGGATCAGCCAGAGCCGCGGTGGCGGCGAACGACAGCATGGCGACCGCAGCAAGTAGAAAACGCATGATTGTATCCCCCTCATGAAAACAACCACAAGTAAGCACGCATAGGAGCAGCCGGCAAGGCCTGGAAAACCATATAGTAAGCAAAGGGTTGTCGGGTTCAACAATGCAGGACGGACGAGGCTAGGGCCGTGAGGTGATATGCGGGGAGTGGCAGATAACTCATGTATTCGATGCAATGGCGGTCGAATGCGGCCGCCACAAGCTGACCATGTTTGGACACATCGCTTGGTCGCGCGCCGGGAGGATTGGTTCCAAGAAAATTGCGATCACCGGCGCATCTTTTGCGAGCTTGCCTTTGCGTGAAGGCGAATCGCCGATGCCGGGGCATTTGCCATGCTATGTGGTTTTCGGATTTGATTTATCGCATTGTCCTGTCGGCGTTGCCTGGCAACCTGCCGTCACTTATGCAGCAGAACGTAACAGGACATTCGCAACGTTACATGCGAGAGACGTTTTCCATGATTGATCGTGCCGCACAATTCAGGGCTTCGTCGCCTCACGCTCAAAAATGGTCCAGAATCAAAGTCGGAATGATTGGCGAAACCGCGCGCATCCCCGAGGCGGTGATCGGGATCCGGTCTCCCTGCGTGCCGTCATGAGTTCACAGTCCGGTAGGACAAAACTATCGTCCTGGCCGAAGATATATCGCGAACTGAACCGTGTGCGCACGCAATTGCGGTCGCCGTGGTCGACATTGGGCAACGCGCTCATTTCCGCAAAGCAGAATGCTGAATACCGGCGCGGACTCGGCAAGCGGATCGAGGCCGCCCGCGAGACTTACACGGCGTCGCCGATCTCGCAGATTGCCGACAGCTTCATGCTCGTCCGGATCATCGGCAATGATCTGGAACCGCGACACCGCAAGGGCCAGTCATTCGACAACGTGCTGTTCATTCTGGACAACGAACCGGTCTTCGACGCCTGCGAAAAATTCTGGATCGTCAATCGAATAGTCGACACCGACGAGGAAGCCCGGATCATCGGCCTGCTCGAAAGCCGCCGCCAGAATTTTCATACAATCCCCTTCGAACTCGATCAGTACCGGAAGATATCCTGGGACGTCGACCAGCTTGTTGCCGGCGACCTCCGATTCTCAGAGAAGGGCCGGGCGAGCGGACAGTCCGCGCGTTACGAAACGCACATCCGCCGCAGCAAGAACCTCTATGTGATGAACAACAATGGGGCTCGCAACGCCGCGCTCGCGATTGCCCGCGACAGGGCAAAATGGCTGATGCCCTGGGACGGGAACTGCTACCTGACAGCCTCTGCGTTCCAGCGGATACGGTCCGCGATCGAGAAAAACCCGCACCTTCCCTACGCTGTGGTGCCCATGGCGCGCATTGTCGACAATGCGCTTCTGCTGGACCAGAGCTTTCAGCCGCCGGCCGAGGAGGAGCCGCAGATCATATTTCGAGCCGATACCACGCAACTGTTCGACGAAAACTATGGTTACGGAAGGCGGCCAAAAATCGAGATGCTGTGGCGGTTGGCAGTTCCTGGCCCCTGGGACCGCTACCGCGACGACGCCTGGGATTTTCCACGCCCGGTCCGGGCGGCGGATGCCGGGCTGCTCCAGAAAGCGGGCTGGGTGGCGCGCCTGGATTCAGGGCGTTCGCATCTGGAGATCGGCAAGGCCGGCTTCGTCGCGCGTCTGGTCAGCCGCGATCAGGCGATCGTCGATATGGTCGATCAATGTGACGCCAAGGCAGTCGCCGCTCGGCTTGATACCTCCCGCCTGGCCTTTTATGACGAAGACGCCCTGGCCAACGCGGTGAAGGACGGGCCCATCCTGCACCATCTCGAAACCGCGGCCGGACAGGCACTCGCCCGCGGTCCGTTCAGCGTGCTCGACAAGACTGGCCTAGCCCCCAGCGGGGATCCCCAGGACTATTTTCACCCTGCGCCTTACTGGTGGCCCGACCCCGACAGACCCGACGGCCTGCCCTATATCCGGCGCGATGGCGAACGCGTGCCCGGCACGGCATTGTATGCAGCAGGAAGCGAAACCTACGATCGCACACGCTTGCAGCGCGTCTTCGACGACACAACCGTGCTTGCGCTCGCCGCAACCGTGCTTGATGGGCATCATTATGCCGTCCACGCCGCCAGGCTCTTTCGCGCATGGTTTATCGATCCCAGGACAAGAATGAACCCGCATTTGCGCTATGCGCAGGTGCGGTCGGGCCACGACAACAATGAAGGGTCCGGCCACGGCATCATCGAGCTGAAGGATTTCTATTTCTTCCTGGATGCCGTACGCCTGCTCGAGCGAACAGGAGTACTGGGCGACGAGGATCGCGAGGCGTTCAGAGCCTGGCTCGGTTCCTACTGCGAATGGCTGGACACCGCGCCGGCAGCCGCGACGGCCTTCTGCAGCAGCAGCAACCAAGGAACATATTACGATTTGCAGCGGGCATCGATCGCCACGTTTCTTGGCGACAGCGCCACCCTGGCCAAGATCAGCCTCTATGCTCGGGAGAGACTAGCAACCCAGATCGCAGCCGATGGCTCCTTGCCCAGGGAACTGTCCCGCACGCGCCCCAGGCACTACGCCATGTTTACCTTGCAAGGCTGGACGTCGCTGGCCCGTGTCCTGTCTTCGGTCGGTGACAATCTCTGGCAACACAAGACAGCCGAGGGGCTGGGACTGGTCCAGGCGCTGCACTGGCTTGTTGCGCACGAGAACAAGCCACACACCATGTCGGCCGAAACTGTCGATCCGGATCGGCTTGGGCCGCTGCTTCTCGACCTGACGCACCATGATCCCGCAGGAATGCCACCTGCCGATCTGGGAAGGGCGACCAAGCCCATTTTTCATCCAGACGAGGCAATCGCGCCTTTTTGGCTGTGGCGGAGACATTAGCGACGCCCGGCATTCCTGGCCTGTTACGTCGATGATGAGAACCACTTTCCGCGCTTCAAACACCCGCGACGGTGCAAAGGCTCTTCATCCTGGTCACCGCCAGTTCCGGATCGGCCAGCAATCCGGCCTGGTCGGCAAGGCGGAACACGTCGGCATAGTGACGGATGCCGCGCGCCGACTGCATACCGCCGACCATCGCAAAATGATCCTGATGGCCGTTCAGCCAGGCCATGAGGACGATGCCGGCTTTGTAATACTCGGTCGGCGCCTCGAAGATCTTTCGCGACAGCGGCACGGTCGGCGCCATCAACGCGTCAAAGCCGGCGCGGTCGCCTTCCGCCAGTTTCGCCAGCGCCGCGTTGGCAACCGGCGCAATCGCGTCGAAAATACCCAGCAATGCGTGCGAGTGCCTTTTCTCGTCGCCGGCGATCAGTTCGGGATAATTGAAATCGTCGCCGGTGAACATGACGACGCCGTCCGGCAGACGGTTCCTCAGCGCGACCTCCTTGCCGGCATCGAGCAGTGAGATTTTTATCCCCTCCACCTTGCCAACGTGGCATTCGATGATGGCAACGACTGTATCGAGAGCGACCTCGAAATTCTCGCTGCCCCAATAGCCCCTGAGCGCCGGATCGAACATGTCGCCCAGCCAGTGCAGGATGACCTTGCCGGAGGACTGTGACAGGATGCGGTCGTAGACCCTGACATAGTCGTCCGGCCCTTTGGCAACTGCCGCCAACGCCCGGCTGGCCATCATGATCGCCTTGCCGCCGAGCCCTTCGATTAAAGCGAACTGCTCTTCATAGGCCTTGATGACGTCATCGATTGTTTTGGCGGCGGCGGGCGCCAGATGGTCGGTGCCGGCGCCCGAGGCGAGATCGGCGCCATCGACCGTGCGCGCCTCGGCGATCGAGCGGCGGATCAATTCCTGCGCGTTTGCCCAGTCGAAGCCCATGCCGCGCTGCGACGTGTCCATCGCTTCGGCGATGCGGAAGCCCAGCCGCCACAGATGGTGACGGAACGCCATCGTCCTCTCCCAGTCGATCACCGGTCTGGACCACGGATCGGTCATGGCGAGCGGATCGGCAACGACGTGCGCGGCGGCATAGGCGATACGCGAAAATCGCGCGCCGATGTCAGGCTGCACGGGCTCGCCGACCAGCGTGTACCGGGTGCTGCCGCCACCCTCACCAGGCAAGGAAATGTCCATCCATCGCTCCCTTCACAACGCTACTAAATGGAACGTTCCAATAAATCAAGGACCTTTAAGATTCGAACTCCCTGCAGGATGAAATGCTGCATTGCAACAGGAAAGCCTTATGAAGCATGCCATTTGAGTACGCACAATCGATGTTCGAGGCGCGGGAAAAATCCCGATTGACTCACGAGCGGAGCAGAGATTAGAACGTTCCAATAGTTTTGGGCCTGCAGTCGGGAGGATGCATCTGGATGGCCAACCGGGCCAAGGCGACGATATTCGACATCGCCCGCGAAGCGGGCGTGTCCAAATCGACGGTATCGCTCGTGCTCCAGGGCAGCGGACTGATCCGGCCCGAAACAGCGAGCAAGGTGCGCAAGGCGATCGAGGATGTCGGTTACGTCTACAACCGCGGCGCCGCCAATCTGCGCAAGGCGCACTCCAACGTCATCGGCATGGTCATCAACGATCTCACCAATCCTTTCTTCGCGGAGCTGGCGGTTGGCATGGAGCGGGTCTTCCAGTCGGCCGGCATCGTGCCGTTCATCGCCAACACGGCGGAAAATCCGGTGCGCCAGGAAGAAGTGCTGAAGTCGCTGATGGAGCAAGGCGTCGCCGGCCTCATCGTGTCGCCGGCTCGCGGCACGACGCCGGGCGCCTTCAGGCGGATCGAGACGGCAGGTCTGCCGGTGGTCTTCGCCATGCGCCGGCTTCCCGAGAGCCGCATTCCGGTCATCGCGCCCGACAATCATCGCGGCGCCTATCTCGCCACCGCTCATCTGATCGGCAAGGGACATCGCCGGCTGGTCTTCTTCGGCGGCTCGTCCGATCTCGTCGTCTATCACGAGCGGCTTGGCGGATTTCGCGAAGCCTGCGAGACGCAGGGCATCTCCGACCGCGACACTCTGGTCGTCGAGGGAGAGACCAGCCGCAGAGGTGGTATCGCATGCCTCGAAACCGCTCTCGCAATGGCTGAACCGCCGACCGCGGCACTCTGCTTCAACGACGCCGTCGCCTTTGGCGCCATGCTGGCGCTGCGCAAGCGCGGGCTTGAGCCGGGAGTTGATTTCGCCATCGTCGGCTTCGACGATGTGGCCGAGGCCGAGCACTACATGCCGGCTCTGACCAGCGTCGCGGTGGACTCGGCGGGCCTCGGCGAACGCGCCGCCCATGTCATGTTGAAAATGATCCAGTCACGCACAACACGGGCCGAAGACCATATCGGCGCGGTCAATCTGGTGGTCAGGGAAAGCTGCGGCCCGGATCGCCGCATTCGAAACAGGGCGGCCGGTTCGGGAGGCGCTGCATGAGCGTCAAATGGAGCTTGATCGGTGCCAGCACGATCGTCAGGCAGTTCATGATCAACGCCATCCGCGCGCAAGGCGAGGACAGCATCTGGTCATCGGCGTCAGTCGAAGCAGCATTGCAAACCGCGAAATCAGGCAAGGCGGTCGCAATCGAGCCTAAGCTCGGGAGTGTGAATTGAGCAAGGTGGTCTCCGCAGCGCAGGCAGCCGGCCTGGTCAAGGACGGCATGGTCGTGTCGGTGTCCTCGTCGAGCGGCCTCGGCTGCCCCGATGCGGTGCTCGCCGCGATCGGCGAACGCTTCGACGCAGAAGGCCATCCGAAGAACATCACCACGCTGCACCCGATCGCAGCCGGCGACATGTATGGCATCAAAGGCATCGACCATCTGGCCAAGCCGGGACTGCTGAAGCGTACCTTGTGCGGCTCCTACCCGTCCGGCCCCTCCTCTTCCGAACCGCCGCAGATCTGGAAGATGATCGGCGACAATTCGGTCGCCGCCTACAACGTGCCGTCCGGCATCCTGTTCGATATGCACCGCGAAGCCGCGGCCAAGCGGCCGGGCGTGCTGACCAAAGTCGGTCTCGACACCTTCGCCGACCCGCGCCACCAGGGCTGCGCCATGAACGCCGCCGCCAGCGAGCCGATCGTTTCGGTGCAGCAGTTCGACGGCGAGGAATGGCTCTATTTCCGCTCTATCGTGCCGCAGGTGTCGATCATCCGCGCCACGTCGGCCGACGAGCGCGGCAACCTCACCTACGAGCATGAGGGCGCCTATCTCGGCGGACTGGAACAGGCGCTCGCCGCCCGCAACAATGGCGGCATCGTCATCGCGCAGGTCAAGCGCGTCGTCGAGAACGGCACGCTGAAACCGCATGACGTGCGCGTGCCGGGCGTCCTGGTCGACCATATCGTCGTTGCGCCCGACCAGTTGCAGACGACGCTGACACCCTATGACCCGGCGATCTCGGGAGAAATCTTCCGGCCGCTGTCGAGCTTCCGCACGCCGGAGATGAACGTGCAGAAGGTGATCGCGCGCCGCGTCGCCATGGAGTTGCGCGACGGCATGGCCGTCAATATCGGGTTCGGCATTTCCGCCAATGTGCCGCGCATCCTTCTCGAGGAAGGCCAGCACGGCAAAATTACCTGGGTGATCGAACAGGGCGCGGTCGGCGGCGTGCCGCTGCTCGACTTCAAATTCGGCTGCTCATCGAACGCCGACGCCTTCATGCCCTCGCCGCACCAGTTCATCTATTTCCAGGCCGGCGGCTTCGACGCCTCGCTGTTGTCCTTCCTGCAGATCGATCGACACGGCTCTGTGAATGTTTCGAAGCTTTCGGCGCGGCCGCATGTCACCGCCGGCGCCGGCGGCTTTGTCGACATCACCGCACGGGCGAAGAAGATCGTCTTCTCCGGCTTCTTCAATGCCGGCGCCAAGCTGTCTCTGGCCGATGGCGGCATCCGCATCGACCACGAGGGCAAGGTCAAGAAGGTGGTCAACGAAGTCGAGCACATCTCGTTTTCGGGCAAGCGCGCGGTGGCGCAGGGACAGGACATCACCTATGTCACCGAACGCTGCGTGATGAAGCTGACGCCGGAGGGGTTGGTCGTCACAGAACTCGCACCCGGCATCGATCTGCAGCGTGATGTGCTGGCCCAGTCGGAAATTCCGTTGGCCGTTGCCAGGGACCTCAAGACGACACCGGCAGCCCTCTATCAGGAGCAACCGATAGGCCTGTCGCTGAATGGCGGCGCCTCGGTCGGAGGCGCGCGTGGCTGAGCCTCTCGTCACCTTCGAGCAGGATGGCGCCATCGGTACCATCACGCTGCGCCGGCCGGAGAAATTCAACGCACTGGACATTCCGATGCTGCGGGCGCTAGAGACGGCGCTCGACGCGGCCGAGATGGCCGAGGGCGTCCGCGTCGTGCTGCTGCGCGGCGAAGGCAAGGGCTTTTGCGCCGGTGGCGATGTCGAAGCCTGGGCGCAGATGAGTGCCGCCGATTTCCAGGTGCAGTGGGTGCGCTACGGCCACCGCGTCTTCGACCGCTTGGCGCGGCTGCGGCAGCCGACAATCGCCGTCCTGTCCGGCCATGCGCTTGGCGGCGGCCTGGAACTGGCTGCGGCTTGCGACTTGCGCGTGGCGGAAACACAAGTGAAATTAGGCTTCCCGGAAACCTCGATTGGCGTCGTGCCCGGCTGGTCCGGTACGCAGCGCGCCGTGCGCCGCTTCGGCGCGCAGACGGTGCGCCGCATGGCGCTGGGCGGCGAGATCCTTCTCGCCCCCGAGGCACTCGCCCTGGGCATCGTCGACCGGGTGGTCGCAACTGGCAACGCACACGAAGAAGCAAAGGCGTGGGCGGAAAAGATCGCCGAGCGCGGCCCGCTGGCGACGGAAGCCGCCAAGCTGATGATCGCGGTCGCCGAAGGCGAGGAAAGTGCCGCCGCCACCGAAGCGCTGGCCAGCGGCTTCATCGCCCTGACCGGCGATCTGAAGGCCGGCGTCGATGCCTTCAAGGCCAAGCAGAAGCCGGCCTTTTCGAGATCCTAGAGCAAACATATGAACGCACCCCTGAAGATCGCCATGCCGGCCGAGGCGGCCGAAGCCCCGAAAGGCTACAAGCTGCTGATCAACGGCAAGCATGTCGATGCCCGCGACGGCCGCACGATTGCTCGAAACAGCCCCGGCCACGGCTTCACCGTCTCGCACTATGCGCAGGCCGGTGAGGCCGAAGTGGAAGCCGCTGTGCTTGCCGCCCACAGGGCTTTCGAAACGGGTCCATGGCCGCGCATGAAGGCGGCCGAACGTGCCGGGATCCTGCTCAAGGCAGCTGATCTGATCGAGGGCCGGCTGGAAGACATCGCCCGGCTCGACGCACTGGAATCGGGCAAACCGATCGCCCAGGCACGCGGCGAGATCGGCGGCGCCGTCGACATCTGGCGCTATGCCGCCTCGCTTGCCCGCACCCTGCATGGTGAAACCTACGCCAATCTCGGCGACGCCATGCTGGGTGTCGTCCTGCGCGAACCGATCGGCGTCGTCTCGATCATCACCCCGTGGAATTTCCCGTTCCTGATCGTCAGCCAGAAACTGCCCTTCGCGCTCGCCGCCGGCTGCACGGCGGTGGTCAAGCCGAGCGAAATGACCTCGGCCTCGACCTTCGTGCTCGGCGACATCCTGATGCAGGCCGGCCTGCCCGCCGGCGTCGTCAATATCCTGGCCGGACTTGGCGCCGATGTCGGTGCGCCGATGGTCAGCCACCCGCTGGTCGAAATGGTCTCGTTCACCGGCTCCACCCGCGTCGGCAAGATGACGATGGCATCCGCCGCGCAGTCGCTGAAGAAAGTCTCGATGGAGCTCGGCGGCAAGAACGGCCAGATCGTCTTCCAGGACGCCGACCTCGAAGCGGCCGCCGATGCGGCGGTGTTCGGCGGCTTCTTCAATGCCGGCGAGTGCTGCAATGCCGGCAGCCGGCTGATCGTGCACGAGGCGATCGCCGACGATTTTCTCAGCGCCGTCAAGGAGCTTGGCGCCAGGGTCACGGTCGGCGATCCGCTCGATGACCAAACCAAGGTCGGCGCGATGATCTCGTCCGACCATTTGGCCAAGGTTGCCGGTTACGTTGCGGCAGCCGCGACCGAGGGCAGCAGCATCTACAGCGGAGGCAAGCAATTGGCCTCCAATATCGGTCAATACCTCGATCCCACCATCATCCGCGGCGTCACCGAGGACATGGCCATAGCGCGCGAGGAAGTGTTCGGCCCGGTGCTCTCGGTGCTGACTTTTGAATCGATTGAAAAGGCGTTGCACATCGCCAACAACACGCCCTATGGTTTGTCGGCAGGCGTGTGGAGCGCCAGCATCGACACTTGCATGTCGGTCGCGCGCGGCGTGCGTTCGGGAACCGTTTGGGTGAACACGTTCATGGAAGGTTATCCCGAGCTGCCTTTCGGAGGCTACAAGCAGTCCGGTCTCGGACGCGAACTCGGCAAACGCGCCGTCGAGGATTATACCGAGGAAAAGACAATCCAGTTTCATCGCGGCCAGCGCACCGGGTGGTGGGTCGGCTGAGTTGAGAAGAACCCGGCGGCATCCGCCGGTCGTGTAATGCAACAAGGGAGGAAGTACATGTTGCGCAAACTGCTTATCGGAACGGCTCTCGCGTCGGGCCTGGCTTTCGCGGCCCACGCCGAGGACGTCAAGGAAGTCCAGATGCTGCATTGGTGGACCTCGGGCGGCGAAGCGGCTGCTCTCAACGTCCTCAAGGGTGATCTGGCCAAGGAAGGCTATGCCTGGAAGGACGTGCCGGTGGCCGGCGGCGGCGGCGATGCCGCCATGACCGCGCTGAAGGCGATGGTCGCGGCCGGCAATTATCCGACCGCCTCGCAGATGCTCGGCTACACCGTGCTCGACTATGCAGCCGCCGGCGTCATGGGCGACCTGACCGAAACGGCGAAGAAGGAAGGCTGGGACAAGTCCGTTCCGGCAGCCCTGCAGAAGTTTTCGGTCTATGACGGCAAGTGGGTCGCGGCGCCGGTCAACGTTCACTCGGTCAACTGGCTGTGGATCAACAAGGCCGTCCTGGACAAGATCGGCGGCACCGAGCCGAAGACCTTCGACGACTTCGTTGCCCTGCTCGACAAGGCCAAGGCGGCAGGCGTGATCCCGCTCGCTCTCGGCGGCCAGAACTGGCAGGAAGCCACCATGTTCGACTCCGTCGTGCTGTCGACCGGCGGACCCGAGTTCTACAAGAAGGCCTTCAACGACCTCGATGACGAGTCCCTGAAGTCCGACACGATGAAGAAGTCGTTCGACAATCTGGCCAAGCTCGTCACCTATGTCGACCCCAACTTCTCGGGCCGCGACTGGAACCTTGCCACCGCCATGGTCATCAAGGGCGATGCCCTGGTGCAGGTCATGGGCGACTGGGCGAAGGGCGAGTTCCACGCCGCCAACAAGACCCCGGGCACCGACTTCCTGTGCTATCGCTTCCCGGGCACCGACGGCTCGGTGATCTACAACTCCGACATGTTCGGCATGTTCAATGTTCCCGACGACCGCAAGGCCGCCCAGGTCGCACTGGCCACCGCCACCCTGTCGAAGAGCTTCCAGTCGGCCTTCAACGTCGTCAAGGGTTCGGTTCCGGCCCGTACCGACGTTCCGGACACCGACTTCGACGCTTGCGGCAAGAAGGGCATCGCCGACCTGAAGGCAGCCAATGAAGGCGGCACGCTGTTCGGCTCGCTGGCCCAGGGTTATGGCGCGCCTCCGGCAGTCGCCAATGCCTACAAGGACGTCGTTTCGAAGTTCGTCCATGGTCAGATCAAGACCTCGGACGAAGCCGTGACCGAGCTGGTCAAGGCGATCGACGACGCCAAGTAAGCGCCACGCGCCAAAAACGCCTTCCCCGCTCCGGCGGGGAAGGCCCAGATCCGCGAACATAGATCCGCGAAGCTGGTTGGCCGCGAGTCGACGGGAGGAGCCCCATGAGCACGGTAGCGACAAGCCAGATCAAGCTGACGCCGGAGCATGCGCGGCCACGCGCCTCGGTGCGCTCGCGCCTGCAGGACGCATTGCCGAAGATCGTGCTGGCGCCGAGCTTCGCCATCACCATCGTCTTCGTCTACGGCTTCATCCTGTGGACGATCTATCTGTCCTTCACCAATTCCAAGACCTTCCCGTCCTATGTCCTAACCGGCTCGCGCGCCTATCAGCGGCTGTGGGGCTGGACCTTCGACACAGACCCGCCGTCGAGCTGGTACACGTCGATCACCAATATGGGTATTTTCGGTTTCCTCTACATCGCAATCTGCCTGGCGCTCGGCCTGTTCCTGGCCATCCTGCTCGACCAGAAGATCCGCGGCGAAGGCGTGTTGAGGCCGATCTATCTCTATCCGATGGCGCTGTCCTTCATCGTCACCGGCGTCGCCTGGAAATGGTTCCTCGATCCCGGCCTCGGTCTCGAGCAGACCTTGCATCAATGGGGTTGGACGAGCTTCCATTTCGACTGGATCAAGAATAAGGATTTCGTCATCTACACGGTGGTCATTGCCGGCGTCTGGCAGGCCTCCGGCTTCATCATGGCGATGTTCCTGGCCGGCCTGCGCGGCATCGACGGCGAGATCATGAAGGCGGCGCAGATCGACGGCGCCACCAACTTCCAGCTCTATCGCCGCATCGTCATCCCGCTGCTGCGGCCGATCTTCCTGTCGGCCTTCATCGTGCTCGCGCACCTCGCCATCAAGTCCTACGATCTCGTGGTCGCACTGACCAGCGGCGGGCCCGGCGGCTCGGCGTGGCTGCCGTCCAACTTCATGTATGAGTACACGTTCAAGCGCAACGAAATGGCCGTCGGCTCGGCCAGTGCGGTGATCATGCTGATGACCATCGTCGCCATCATCGTGCCCTATCTCTATTCGGAACTGCGGGAGAAGCCGCGATGAGCGCCGTCACCACTCCCGCCCGCCAGGCCTCCGGCGGCGTCAACGTCAAGACCCTCAACCGCATCGTCATCTACGGGCTGCTGGCGCTGTTTGCGCTGTTTTACCTGATGCCGCTGTTCGTCATGCTGGTGACCTCGTTCAAGACCATGGACGAGATCCAGAACGGCAACATGCTGGCGCTGCCCAAGGCGCCGACCTTCGACCCGTGGCTGAAGGCGTGGGGCGAGACCTGCGTCGGCCTCACCTGCGCCGGCATCAAGGGCTATTTCTGGAACTCCATCAAGATGGTGGTTCCGGCCGTTCTGATCTCGACCATGCTGGGCGCGCTGAACGGCTACGTGCTGACGAAATGGCGTTTCCGCGGCGCAACGCTGGTGTTCGGGCTGATGCTGTTTGCCTGCTTCATTCCGTTCCAGTCGGTGCTGTTGCCGATGGCGACCATCCTCGGCAGCCTCGGCCGCTTCGGCGTCACACTGCAGAACTCGGTCGGAACGAGCTTCGGTCTCGGCAACCCGACGGTCAACCTGGTCTTCGTCCACGTCGTCTACGGCATCGGCTTCACCACGCTGTTCTTCCGCAACTACTACGAGGCGTTTCCGACCGAACTGGTCAAGGCGGCACAGGTCGACGGCGCCTCCTTCTTCCAGATATTCCGCCGCATCATGCTGCCGAACTCGATGCCGATTTTCGTCGTCACCGTCATCTACCAGTTCACCAACATCTGGAACGACTTCCTGTTCGCCTCGGCTTACGCCGGCACCGGCGACGCGATGCCGATGACGGTGGCGCTCAACAACGTCGTCAACACCTCGACCGGCGTCGTCGAATACAACGTCAACATGGCCGCCGCGATGATCGCGGCACTGCCCACCCTTCTCGTCTATGTGCTCGCCGGCCGCTACTTCGTGCGCGGTCTCATGGCTGGCGCCGTCAAAGGATGATCTGATGGCTTTTCTGGAAATTGATGGTCTGAGAAAGCGCTTCGGCCAGGTCGAGATCCTGAAAGGGATCGATGTCGAGCTCGAGAAAGGCGGTTTCCTGGTGCTGGTCGGCCCTTCCGGCTGCGGCAAGTCCACTTTGCTCAACACCATCGCCGGCCTGGAGACGATCACCTCGGGCGAAATCCGGGTCGACGGCCGCGCCATCAACGATCTGCACCCCTCCAAGCGCGACATCGCCATGGTGTTCCAGAGCTATGCGCTCTACCCGAACATGACGGTGGCCGGAAACATCTCCTTCGGCATGGAGATGCGCGGCGTGCCGGCGGCGGAGCGCCAGAAGGCGATCGACAAGGTGGCCAAGGTGCTGCAGATCGGCCACCTCTTGCAGCGCAAGCCGAGCCAGCTTTCGGGCGGCCAGCGCCAGCGCGTCGCCATGGGCCGGGCGCTGGTGCGCGACCCCAAACTGTTCCTTTTCGACGAGCCTTTGTCCAACCTCGACGCCAAGCTGCGCGTCGACATGCGCATCGAGATCAAGCGCCTGCATGCCACCACCGGCACCACCATCGTCTACGTCACCCACGACCAGATCGAGGCGATGACGCTGGCGACCAAGATCGCGGTCATGCGGGATGGCGAGGTGCAGCAGTTCGGCACGCCGGCCGAAATCTACAACAACCCGAGCAATCTCTTCGTCGCCGACTTCATGGGCTCGCCGGCGATGAACCTGATCCCGGCGACGATCGGTACGTCAGGCAATGCGTTGTCCGTCGTGCTGCAGCGCGAGGCGCGCGAGCCGATCAACCTGCCGATGGCCAATGCGCCGGCGGGCCTGTCGGCATTCCAGGGCAAGCCGATCATCTTCGGTGTCCGTCCCGAAGC
>NZ_RZRW01000013.1:21364-25714 GCF_003998745.1 Mesorhizobium sp. M7A.F.Ca.US.014.04.1.1
AGCGCAACGCCTCGCACATCGCAACCGCGGACTGTCACATCGAGGTCGTCGAGCCGGCAGGTTCGGACACCTTCGCCGTCACCAATCTCGGCGGCAAGGGCGTGGTGGCGCGGCTGCGCGCCGACGCCAACATTCAGCCGGGCACCAACACGCCGCTCGCCTTCAACCTGACAAAGGCGGTGTTCTTCGATCCGGCGACCGAGACCCGTATTCGCTAATGTATGTCGCCCAAAAGTGGATCCGGTTTTGGGGCAACGACATGCATCAAAACAAAAAACTAAAGCGCGTCGGGACGCGATTTAGGCCATGAGAAATCCGGACATCGTCATCATCGGCTCCGGCATCGGCGGCGCCACGATCGCTTCCGGCCTTGCCGGCAGCGGCGCCTCGATCTTGATGCTCGAGCGCGGCGAGCCGTTGCCGGCGACGCCGCACGCGCGCGACACGCGCTCGATCTTCGTCGACGGCCATTATAGGCCGAAGGAGATGTGGCGTGAGGCCGGCGGCGCCGCCTTCAACCCCGGCAATTATTATTATGTCGGCGGCAATTCGAAGTTCTATGGCGCGGTGCTGATCCGCTACCGCAAGGAAGATTTCGCCGCCATGGAGCACTTTGGCGGGGTCTCGCCGGCATGGCCGTTCTCCTATGAGGAATTCGAGCCCTGGTATTCGAAAGCCGAACAGCTGTTTCGCGTGCGCGGTGCACTGGGCGAGGATCCGACCGAGCCGTTCCATTCGATCCCCTACGCCTACAAGCCGGTGCCCGACGAGGCGCCGATCGCCCGCGCCCGCGCCGAGCTGAAAAACCTCGGCCTGCATCCGGCCTCGCTGCCGCTCGGCGTCGACATCGACACCTGGCTGAAAGAGGGCAAGACCGGCTGGGACGCGTTTCCCAACACCGGCCAGGGCAAGGTCGACGCGCAGACAGGACCGCTGACGGCGGCCCTGAAGGACACCAACATCCGGCTCGAGACCGGCTGTTATGTCGAGTACCTGGAGGCATCGACCGACGGCAAAACCATTGCTGCCATCCACTATCGGCAGAATGGTGAGCTGAAAAAGGTGGCGCCGAAACTGGTCATCCTCTCCGCTGGCGCGGTCAATTCCGCCGTCATCCTGCTGCGCTCGCCTTCGGCCGATGGCAATGGTCTTGCCAACCGCTCCGATCAGGTCGGGCGCAATTTCATGAACCACAATTCCAGCGCCATGCTGGCGATCGATCCGCGCCGCCGCAACGATGCCGTCTACCAGAAGACGCTGATGCTCAACGACTACTATCTGTCCGACGGCAAGGGCGGTAAGCCGCTGGGGAACGTCCAACTGCTCGGCAAGATCGACGGCAACATGCTGCGGGCCAATGTCAAGTACACGCCGGGATTCGCGCTCGACTTCATGGCCGGCCACGCCGTCGACTGGTACCTGATGTGCGAAGACCTGCCCGACCCGGAAAGCCGCATCATGGTCGACGGCAAGGACATCGTCATGCAGTGGCGGCGCTCCAACATGCAGTCGCTCGACGGGCTGAACAAGGTAATGCGCGAAAACTTCCGCGCCTGCGGCTATCCCATCGTGCTGTCGCGCCCCTTCGACAAGCGCACGCCGTCGCATCAATGCGGCACGATCAAGATGGGCGACGATCCGGCGACGGCGGCGCTCGACCCCTACTGCCGCTCCTTCGACCACCGGAACCTGTTCGTCGTCGACGCCGGTTTCCTGCCGAACTCGGCGGCGGTCAACCCAGCGCTGTCGATTGCAGCCCAAGCGCTGCGCGTTGCTGACCACATCCGCAAGACGGACCTCGCCGCATGACCCCCCCCGCCGCTATCGTCACCGGCGGCGCGCGCGGCATCGGCCTCGCCTGCGCCCAGGCACTGGCGGATGCCGGCTTCGATATTCTGGTCGCCGACCTTGCCGAAACAGCCGCCGACGGACTTGCCCCCGACATCGCCAAGCGTGGCGCAAAATTCGCCTATGTCAGGTGCGACATCGCGGACCTCGACACCCATACAGCACTTGTCGATGCCGCGATGCGCGCCTTCGGCCGCATCGACTGCCTGGTCAACAATGCCGGCGTCGGCGCCGTGGTGCGCGGTGACCTCTTGGACCTCAAGCCGGAGAATTTCGACCGCACGCTGGGCATCAACCTGCGCGGCACCGTCTTCCTCAGCCAGGCTGTCGCCAAGGCGATGCTGGCTGCGCCAGGCGATCAGAGATCCATCATCACCATCACCTCGGTCAGTGCTGAAATGGCGTCGCCGGAACGGCCGGACTACTGCATCTCGAAGGCCGGGCTTTCGATGTGGGTGAAGAACCTGGCGTTGCGGCTTGCGCCTGAAAACATCGGCGTCTTCGAAGTCCGGCCCGGCATCATCCGCACCGACATGACCTCAGGCGTGACCGCCAAATATGACGCCCTTATCGACGGCGGCCTGGTTCCGGCCAAACGCTGGGGCGAAGCATCGGACATCGGCGCGGTGGTGGCGACGCTCGCCGGCGGCAAGCTCGGCTTTTCGACCGGCTCGATCATCAATGTCGACGGCGCGCTCTCGGTGCCACGGCTATGAATGGATCAGGAAATGACTGACTATATCATCGTGGGCGCCGGTCCTGCCGGCTGCGTTATGGCCAACCGGCTGAGCGAAGATCCCAGCAATTCGGTCCTGCTGCTGGAAGCCGGCGGCAAGGACTGGCACCCCTACATCCACATGCCGGCGGGCTTCGCCAAGATGACCAAAGGCATTGCTTCCTGGGGTTGGTCGACCGTGCCGCAAAAGCACATGAAGGACCGCGTCTTCTGGTACACGCAGGCCAAGGTCGTCGGCGGCGGCTCGTCCATCAACGCGCAGATCTACACGCGCGGCAATGCCCGCGACTACGACGCCTGGGAGAAGGAAGAAGGCCTCGCCGGCTGGGGCTATCGCGACGTGCTGCCCTATTTCAAGCGCGCCGAAAACAACCAGCGCTACGCCAACGACTTTCATGGCGACCACGGCCCGCTCGGCGTGTCCAACCCGATTTCGCCGCTGCCTATCTGCGAGGCCTATTTCCGTGCCGGCCAGGAGATGGGCATCCCCTTCAACCCGGACTTCAACGGCGCTGCCCAGGAAGGCGTCGGCTACTACCAGTTGACCCAGAAGGATGCCCGACGCTCCTCCGCCTCGGTCGCTTATTTGAAGCCGATCCGCAGCCGCAAGAACCTGACCCTCCGAACCGATGTGCTGGTGACGCGCATCGTCGTCGAGAACGGTCGCGCTATCGGCGTCGAGGTGGTCGACAGGCCGGGCGGCGACAAGAAAATCCTGCGCGCCGAGCGCGAGGTGATCGTCTCGTCCGGCGCCATCGGCTCGCCGAAGCTCCTGATGCAGTCGGGGATCGGCCCCGCAGACCATCTGAAGTCAGTCGGCGTCACGCCGGTGCATGACCTGCCCGGCGTCGGCTCCAACATGCAGGACCATCTCGATTTGTTCGTCATCGCCGAATGCACCGGCGATCACACCTATGACAACTACGCCAAGCTGCACCGCACGGCCTGGGCCGGTCTGCAATATCTGCTGCTGAAGAAAGGCCCGGTGGCCTCCAGCCTGTTCGAGACCGGCGGCTTCTGGTACGCCGACCCGACCGCCGCCTCGCCCGACATTCAGTTCCATCTCGGCTTGGGATCCGGCATCGAGGCCGGCGTCGAGAAGCTGAACAATCCAGGTGTCACCCTGAACTCGGCCTTCCTGCGGCCGCGCTCACGCGGCACGGTGCGGCTGAAGAGTGCCGACCCGTCCGACCACCCGCTGATCGATCCGAACTACTGGTCCGATCCCTATGACCGCGCCATGTCGATCAAGGGGCTGCGACTGGCGCGCCAGATCATGCGACAGAAGGCGCTTGCCCCTTACGTGCTGCGCGAAGTGCTGCCCGGGCCGTCGCTCGCCAGCGACGACGAGCTGTTCGACTATGCCTGCCGCACCTCCAAAACCGACCATCACCCGGTTGGCACCTGCCGCATGGGCCATGACGACA
This sequence comes from Mesorhizobium sp. M7A.F.Ca.US.014.04.1.1, assembly GCF_003998745.1. Lineage (NCBI taxonomy): Bacteria > Pseudomonadati > Pseudomonadota > Alphaproteobacteria > Hyphomicrobiales > Phyllobacteriaceae > Mesorhizobium > Mesorhizobium sp. M7A.F.Ca.US.014.04.1.1. Next base: position 25,376 of record NZ_RZRW01000013.1, read on the forward strand.
TGGCCGTGGTGACACCGGATCTGCGGTTGCGCGGCATCGAGGGCCTGCGCGTTTGCGACGCCTCGGTGATGCCGCGCGTGCCTTCATCCAACACCAATGCGCCGACAATGATGGTCGGTGAAAAAGGAGCCGATCTGGTCCTCGGCCGCGAGCCGCTGCCGCCGGCGGTGTTTTCCGGAAACCGGGCTGCTTAGCCGCTGAGGAGCAAGACATGATCAGGCACTGTGTTTTCGCTAGATTTCGCAATGATGTCGCCGCTACCGAGCGCACGGCGGTCCATGCCGATCTCGAGGCGCTGCGACAGCTGATCGACGGCATGGACGCCGTAAAATTCAGCGC
>NZ_RZRW01001299.1:0-670 GCF_003998745.1 Mesorhizobium sp. M7A.F.Ca.US.014.04.1.1
GGGCGACACCATCCCCGTCAACAAGCTTGACATGCTGAACTTCAACATGCGCGAGCCGCTTGGCGTCATCGGCATGATCACGCCGTGGAACTCGCCGCTGATGCTGCTCACCGGCACCTTGGCGCCTTGCCTTGCCATCGGTAACACCGTTGTCATCAAGCCGTCCGAACACGCCACCGCCTCGACGCTGGCGCTGGCCGAACTGATCATGGAAGCCGGCTTCCCCGCCGGCGTCGTCAATGTCGTGACCGGCACCGGCACCAGCGCCGACGACGCGCTGACGCGTCATCCCGACATCGCCCAGATCGTCTTCACTGGCAGCACGGCCACCGGCCGGCGGATCGCCACCAACGCCGCCGCAAACCTGGTTTCGTGCCAGATGGAGCTTGGCGGGAAATCACCTCCGGTCGTCTTTGCCGACGTCGACTTCGACCATGCCGTCAACGGCGTCGTCTCCGGCATCTTCGCGGCCGCCGGCCAGAGCTGCGTTGCCGGATCGCGCTGCTTCGTCGAGGCCAGTATCTATGACCGTTTCGTCGACGCGCTGGTCGAGCGCGCCAGGCGGGTCAGGGTGGGCCACCCCCTGAATGACGATGCCGACATGGGTCCGCTGGCGCTGTCGGCACAACTTGCCAAAGTTGAAAGCTACGTCGCCTCGGGCGTCCATCAG
>NZ_RZRW01001300.1:0-669 GCF_003998745.1 Mesorhizobium sp. M7A.F.Ca.US.014.04.1.1
AGCGCAAGGACGCCGACAAGCCGGTCAAGGAAGCGTCGTCGAAGCCGAAATCCGATGACAAGCAATTCAACGCCGACGAGATCTCCGCGCTCCTCGACAAGCAGAAACCATCCGGCGGCGGCGCCAAGCGCTCGACCCAGCAGGCGTCGCTCGGCGGCGACAAGGACCAAGGTCAGAAGCTCTCCAGGTCCGAAATGGGTGCCCTGGAAAGCCAGCTCGGCGGCTGCTGGACCCTTCCTGTCGGCCTTGAAGGTTCCGAGAACTTCCTCGTCGTGGTGCGGTTCAACCTGGATGCATCCGGTAAGCTGGACGGGCGCCCGGCGGTCGAAAAGTCGAGCGGAAATCGCCAGTTCGACGAAAGTGCCGTTCGTGCGGTGCAAAAATGCGATGTCACCGGCCTGCAAGTTCCCGCCGGCAAGCAGGACATCTGGGCCGACGTCCGCGTCACCTTCGATCCAAGGGAGATGCTCGGCCTCTAAGGCCCTGTCATCCGAAAATCAGTACGAGAAGCGAGAAGACATGAAATCAATCCTCAAGCCGCTCCTGATGGTCGCAGCAATGGCGATGGGCATGACCGCGGCAGGCACGTTGCCGGCGCTGGCGCTCGTCGAGCTCAACGTCAACAAGGGCAACGTCGAGCCGCTGCCGATCGCCATCACGGATTTCCAG
>NZ_RZRW01001301.1:0-669 GCF_003998745.1 Mesorhizobium sp. M7A.F.Ca.US.014.04.1.1
GTAGAGATACTGGCCGTTCTCATCGCCGGATTGCGACCCGCTCACGACCAGCATGTTGGGCTGGTGAGTGATGGTCAGCTGGTCCTGCGAGAAACCGGCGACCGCCATCGTGATGCGATAGTCATCATCATCAACCTTGGCGATATCGTAGGGCGGCCAGTTGTCGAACGAGGCCACACGGCTCGCATTTTCAAGCATGTCGACCATGCGGTCGAAGCCGATGCTGGACCGGTACAGGGGGGTAAAATCGAGGTTCATAACCACATCCTCCTTTGAGCAACATGGATCATAGGAGGCGCCAAGAGCCTTGCCGCCTCCTGGTCTTGCCGGCCCCATCAGGCGACCGGCGACCATCAATTTAGAATCGCGACTTGCACCTTCAAGAGGTATTAGGAAAATTTTCAGCGGCAATCCGGGCGAAACGCACCCATGCCACCCCCCGCCGGCGGGGTCACTCGCCGACGGGTCAATGGTTCTCGAACAATCAGGTCGCGCTTAAATCCGATCGATGAATGGCACGAACCCGGCCAACATCGCGCTGTCACTGCCATCAGGACCGGCAAGCTCGTCCGATTGATCCAATTGTTGCAATGCATCCATGATCGCATCGAAGCTGACTGGTTCACCCGCCCCCGGCAGCATGCGAAGCGCTGGCACGGATTCTAACGC
>NZ_RZRW01001302.1:0-663 GCF_003998745.1 Mesorhizobium sp. M7A.F.Ca.US.014.04.1.1
CATCAGCGCTTCGACGGCTTTGGCCCGGGCCAGCGAAAGGTCGAAGTTGGATTTGAAGGCGCTCGACCGACGCGGTTTGACATTATCCGTGTGGCCGACGATCCGGATCGGTCCAGGCTCGTGCTCAAGAGCCGCGGCGATGTCGGCGGCGATGGGCTGAAATTCCGGCTTCGTCTCGGCCCTGCCGGACTGGAACAGCAGCAGATTGTTGATTTCCACGACGATGAAGTCGCCCTTGGTGCCAATGGCCAGTCCGCCGCCTTCGACGTCCTTGGCCAGCGCCGCACGAATACGATCGATCTGAGCGTTGGCCGCCGGTGGGGCGACTTTGGCTGGCTCGACCAGCGGCGCCACGCTGGCGCGCTCGATAGCGACGGGTATTGATGGGTTGAGTGCCAGCAATTCACCTGCGGCGGCGGCGCCTTCATTGGAGATGAAGACCCGCAATGCGAAGAACGCTGCCGCCAGCAGCGCCGACGCTGACGCGGCAACCACCCAAAGCGGCAGGCGGGCCGAGGACTGCGCCATCGTCTCGGCCAAGCCCTGCCAGCGCGGCGAGATGTCTTCACCCGCACGCGTCCTGAAGTAGCGAAGCGTCTCGTAGACGTCGCGTCGAACGCGCTCGAGATTGTTGTCTTCGCGCCTCACGCCGCGATACTGGCC
>NZ_RZRW01001303.1:0-661 GCF_003998745.1 Mesorhizobium sp. M7A.F.Ca.US.014.04.1.1
TCGTAGACGATGACGATTCGAAATCCGCGTTCTTCGTTTCGACATCCGCCAACAGCCTTTGCTTCGAGGTTCAAGCGCAGCGACCGGCGTCCTCGTATGTGGCCACGGTGTCGTAGTTCATCGCATCCGCGAATTCACGGATTGCATCCTTCTGATTGTCGATCGAATAGCTCTGGTGGTCGGTGGACATTCGCAGGTATTGAGCTGCGCGCACGCGCTGTGCGTTCTCAGCAGGTCGACGGACCGTGTGCGCCTGTTCCATCATTTCGCGCCTGGAAGGCAGATTGAACGTTCGCTTGAACCGGACGATCCTAGCGGTATGAGGCTTCAATCTCGTTACACAATGATCGACACTTTGTACCGAATGGACTTGTCGCCATAAACGAGAAGCGCGGAAAATAGCAGGCAGGCTTCTATCAACACCCGAGAAACCATGTCTTTTATCGTGAGGCCTCGTGCCCCCGTTCCGCCGCATTGCGGCCGCAGGTGGCAAGCCATAGGGATATCAGGCCTTCAAGGGAGACTTCACATGAACTTGCACAAAGTCATAGCCGCCGTGCTGATGACCGCAGCACTGGCCGGGTGCGCGCAGACCGAAGGCCAGCAGCGGGCCGGAACTGGCGCTCTGATCGGCGGCGCTGGCGGCGCCCTCGTCGGTCAG
>NZ_RZRW01001304.1:0-659 GCF_003998745.1 Mesorhizobium sp. M7A.F.Ca.US.014.04.1.1
CGCAGCAGCGTCGTGGCGCGGGTCAGTTTTCGCGATAGATTTTCCTGCCGCTCCTCGACCGAGCGGCAGGTGCGCATTGCGGGCGCCACACGGCGCTGCAGGAACCCGCGCCATGTGTCATAGCCGGGCACAGCCTCTTCCTCGAGTGCGTCCAGCCGTTCGCCGACGATGCCGTCATAGGCGCGGCTGGCGCCGAAACGGTAAAGGCTCGACGCCGCGTCCGCCTCCAGCTCCGCCGCAAGTTCGGTCAGATCGGCCAGCAAGGTCTGGCTGTCCCGTGTCCCGGCGACCTTCATTTCCAGCGTGGTCTGCGCCAGCCGGTCTTCGATGCGGCGGGCGCGGCCGGACAAGGTCAACGCCAGCGGCAGGCCGAGCATGGCCAGCGTCCGATAGGTCTCGATGTCGATAAGCCGCTGTGACAACGCGCCGGTGCGCGCCGGGGTCAAGCCGCGATCGAGCAGCAGCATGCGCGTCAGGCCATCGCCATCCTGGCGAAAATCGGTGACGATGGCGGCGTTTCCGCGCTCGACCAGCGAGTAGCACAGGCTGGTCGGATCGAAACCGGCTATCAGTTGCTCGCTTGCTTGCGTCCATTTGCGGATTTCGAGCCTGATGCCGGAGATGCAGGTTCCCGGCGGGGAAAACCCGTTGGCGAAGGG
>NZ_RZRW01001305.1:0-657 GCF_003998745.1 Mesorhizobium sp. M7A.F.Ca.US.014.04.1.1
GTCGAACAGAATGATATCGTAGCGGCTGCCGCGGCGCTCCTCGCGCTCGGCGAATTTCACCGCGTCGTCGACGATCCAGCGGATCGGCTTGCTGCCGAGGCCGGCCATCTCCTGGTTTTCGCGGGCCCAGCCGATCGCCTTCTTCGAGGCATCGACATGGGTGACCTCGGCACCGGCGCGAGCCGCCACCAAGGAAGCGAGACCGGTATAGCCGAACAGGTTCAGAACCTTGACCGGCCGCTTCGCCGCCGCGATCAGCCCGGCCATGTGGTCCCAGTGGGAGGCCTGCTCGGGAAAGACGCCGACATGACGAAACGAGGTGAAACGGCCGAGATAGTCGATGCCGTCATGCTTCATCGGCCAGGTCTCGCCGAGCGGCAGCTTCGGGAAACGCCAGCGGCCGATCCCCTCCTCGTCGGTGTCTCCGGTGAAGACGGCGTCGGCGCGCTCCCATTCCTTTGCCGGCAATGCCTTTTGCCAGATCGCCTGACCCTCTGGCCGCACGATCCGGTAGGGGCCATATTGTTCGAGCTTCTGGCCGGTGCCGCTGTCGAGCAGCGCATAATCGGCATTGGGCGCCACTTCCAGGATCACGGGAAGATGTTCGGCGGGCAGAGCGCCTTCGCGGCGGGCCCGGATGAGCCGCGCCGAGGTCGG
>NZ_RZRW01001306.1:0-655 GCF_003998745.1 Mesorhizobium sp. M7A.F.Ca.US.014.04.1.1
GTCCGATGTCGTCCAATGCGCCAGCGGATTGATGCGGATGCGCGGACCGACCGCCTCGAACACCGGCAGCGCTGCCCGCGTCGCGGCCTGAAAACGCTTGCGGCCAGTGAGCCAGGCACGAAATGGCGCGACACCGCGCGCCAGCGGCTCCACCTTGCGCACGTCGCAGCAGGCATCGGTATCGCTTTGGTGCAGATTGCCCGTCGGATCGATCCGTTCGAGTGCTGCTTCCTCGGGTTTGATCACCCTTATGTTGGTCAGCCCGAAATCGGCGGCGAGCGCATCGCGATAGCCGAGCGTCTCCTCGAAATGCTTGCCGGTGTCGAGGAAGATGACCGGCAGCGTCCGGTCGATCTTGGCGATCATGTGCAGCAGCACAGCCGAATCCGCGCCGAACGACGACACCGCCGCGATCTCGTCGAGGAACAGTTCGCGGGCCGAGCGTTCGATGATCTCGAGCGGCTTCAGATGACCATAGAGCGCGTCGAGCCCTGCCGCTTTGGCGGCGATGCCGTCATCGACGTCTCCAATACGGTCAAGCGGCCTTGGCTTCGCCAGCATAGAGCGCCTCCTTGAACGGCGCGGGACCGACTCGGCGGTAGGCGTCGATGAATTTCTCTTGTGGGTCGAGCCGAAGGCCGAGATAGGTCTCGAC
>NZ_RZRW01001307.1:0-655 GCF_003998745.1 Mesorhizobium sp. M7A.F.Ca.US.014.04.1.1
CGCCGATCGTCGCCGTCTACGGCTCGACCTCGCCCGAAAACACGCCACCGCTGGCGGAGCGCCGCGAGCTGGTCTGGCTCGGCCTGTCGTGCTCGCCCTGCCACCAGAAGGTCTGTCCGCTCGGCCACCTCAACTGCCTGAAGACGCTGGAAGTCGGCCAGGTCGCGGCAGCGGCGGACCGGCTGCTGGAAATTCCGGCCGCGGCATGAAGGTGCTGATCGTCAAGACGTCGTCGATGGGCGATGTCATCCACACCTTTCCGGCGGTCGAGGATGCCCGTCGCCACCGCCCGGACCTGACCTTCGACTGGTGCGTCGAAGAGGCATTCGCCGGAATCGTCGCGCTTCACCCGGCGATCGACAAGATTCATACGGTGGCGATCCGGCGCTGGCGCAAGGCGCTGCTTGACGGCGCCACCTGGCGCGAGGCGGCCGCCCTGCGCCGCACCTTGCGCAATTGCCGCTACGATCTGGTCATCGACGCGCAAGGCCTGCTGAAATCGGCCCTGGTGGCAAGACAGGCGGGCTCACCCATTGCCGGCTTCGACCGTTCGAGCGCGCGCGAACCCTCGGCGACGCTGTTCTACGATGCCACGTATGCCGTCCCGCGCGATCTCCACGCCATCGAACGGACGCGGCGGTTGTTTGGCCTGGCG
>NZ_RZRW01001308.1:0-654 GCF_003998745.1 Mesorhizobium sp. M7A.F.Ca.US.014.04.1.1
AGATGAAAGTGCCAGATTTTTCAACTCTCGTGGAAGTGATTGTAGACCAGTTTCGCCACCTGCTCGGAAATCCCGTCGACTTTCCGCAGATCCTCGATGGCCGCGCGGCTGACCGCCTTGGCGGTGCCGAATGCCAGCAGCAATGCCCGCTTGCGGCCGGGACCGATGCCGCTGATCTCATCAAGTGGGCTCTTGACCATTTCCTTCTTGCGGCGAGCCCGATGCGAGCCGATCGCGAAACGGTGAACCTCATCGCGCAGCCGCTGGACGAAATAGAGCACGGGGTCGCGGACCGGTAGGGAAAACGAGTCCCTGCCTTTGACGAAGAACCGCTCGCGGCCGGCATCGCGGTCCTGGCCCTTGGCGATGCCGATGGCAACCACGCGGTCCTCGATGCCGAGATCGGCGAGGATCTTGCGCACCGCGGTCATCTGGCCCTGGCCACCGTCGATCAGGATGACATCGGGCCAGGCCGGGAAGCTGCCGGAGATATCGTCCTCCATATCGTCTGCCGAACCGTCGGCTGCATCCCCAGCCGGGACATCGCCATGCTCCTTGAGCAACCGCGAAAACCGCCGTTCCATCACCTCGCGCATCATGCCGAAATCGTCGCCAGGCGTGATCTCGGTCGAGCGGATGTTGAATTTCCGGTAC